>NZ_JANHJP010000009.1 GCF_028595955.1 Columbia Basin potato purple top phytoplasma | reverse complement strand
ATATTATAGATCGTGTTAAAAAATTAAATCCTAATTTAAATAAAATGAACTTAATAATAGAAGAAGAACCATCTAATTTAGCAACATTTATTAAATCAAAAGAATATGAAGGAAGAATTTTGGTTTTGTACGAAACAAATCAAAAAACATCTTCTTCAGATGATATCAAACCTACAAAACCTGAATCATCAAAAGCTAATTATTTTATAGAATCACTTAAAAACAAAAATCTAGGATATATCGAAAAAATTAATAAACAAAATATTATAGATCGTGTTAAAAAATTAAATCCTAATTTAAATAAAATGAACTTAATAATAGAAGAAGAACCATCTAATGCAGCAACATTTATTAAATCAAAAGAATACGAAGGGAAAATTTTGGTTTTTTACCAAACAAATCAAAAAATACCTTATTCAACTGATGATCCTGATCCTACTAAAACTACATCTTCATCATCCAAAATTACTGATTTAAACGAATTAATTATAATAAAAGATATAGGCGAAATAGAAGAAAGTAATGAAAAAAATATTATAGCTCGTATTCGAAGATTAAATCCTCAATTAAATCAAATCGATTTAACAGTTGAAAATCAACCATCAGAAACAAAAGCATTTATTCAATCTAAAGAATATCCAGGAAAAGTTTTAGTTAATTATACAAATAATATTCAAAAAGAAAAAAATAATAATAATTCTTTAAAATCTGAACACGAAATATTCTTTATTGTTTTTTTTGTATTTTTATTTATTCTATTATTTTATTGTTTTTTTAGCAAAAAACAATAAAACTAGATTTATCAAAGAATAACAAAAATAAATATTAAAATATAACTTAAAAAAACCATAAAAATATTTATTAATAATTTAAAAAATAATATTTCTTCTTCTTAAATAAGAAAATATTTAAAATCTATTAATACTTTTAAAAAGAGTTAATTTCTTTTTGAGTTCTTTTTCTATAGCTAAACAACCTGGTTTGAATAATTTTTTAGGATCATAACCTTTTTTTAATAAATCTTTTTTTTCTTCAATATATTTTCTAGTAGCTTTAGTAAAAACAATTTGAAATTCAGTATTAACATTTATTTTGACTATCCCTAAAGAAATAACCTTTTGAATCATCGAATCAGGAATCCCTGACCCTCCATGAAGCACTAAAGAAGTTTCGTTATTAGTTAATTCTCGAATTTTTTTAAATACATCTAATTCTAAACCTTTCCAATCAGAAGGATATGGACCATGAATATTACCAATACTAACAGCTAACATATCAACTCCTAATTGAACCATTTTGTAACATTCATAAGGATCTGCAATTTCTCCATTACTTATAATACCGTCTTCTTGACCACCAATACTGCCTACTTCAGCTTCCACTAAAAGACCTTTTTGATGACATATTTTTACAATTTTTTCTGTTTTTTTTAAATTTTCTTCAAAAGGATAATGACTTCCGTCGAACATAATTGAATTAAATCCAGCTTCAATAGCTTGAAATGCACTTTCATAAGATCCATGATCTAAATGTAAAATAACAGGAACAGAAATATTATAAAAAGAATCTAAATTTTTAACTAAAGAAGCTACAGTTTTTAACCCCCCCATATAATTTGCTGTTCCTTCAGAAACTCCTAAAATAACAGGAGATCTTAATTTTTCAACAGTTTGTAAAACAGTCTTTATCCATTCTAAATTATTAATATTTACTTGAATAATAGCATATCCTTGCTCATGAGCTTTATTTATTATTTTTTTATCTGAAGTTAACAATCTTTATTATTTATTCCCTTCTTAGATTCGATTATAGACAAATCAAAACTAAAATACAATATAATTTTATTTTATAAAGAAAAATTAACAAAATATTATCAAATTAAATTAATCATTTTATCAAGTAAACGTACTAATTGACTTACATAACTCATTTCATTATCATACCAAGAAATTAACTTCACAAAACGAGGTCTTTCTTTTAAAACCTGAATAGTATTAGAATCATATAAAGAACCATATAAAGAACCGATAATATCAGATGACACAATAGGATCTTCAATATAAGCTAAAGTTTCATTGACATTTTTTTTAAACACTTTATTAACTATATCTGGTGTTACTTCTTGATTCAATTCTGCTGTTAAATCTACTAAAGAACCACTTAAAGTAGGTACTCTAATCGCCATACCATCTATTTTACCTTTTAATTCTGGAATAACTAAACCAATTGCTTTAGCGGCTCCAGTAGAGCTCGGGATCATATTATAAGCTGCAGCTCTTCCTCTTCTATACCTAATACCTTTAGGATAATTTTGATCAATAAGCGATTGATCATTTGTATAACTATGGACAGTAGTCATAAAAGCTTGATTAATGCCAAAATTATCATTTAATACTTTAACAATTAAAGCCAAACAATTAGTTGTGCAAGAAGCACTACTAATAATATGATCTTCTTTTGTCAAAATATCATCATTAACATTAAAGACAATTGTTTTAATATTACCGGTAGCAGGAGAACTAATTAAAACTTTTTTTGCGCCTGCTTTCAAATGTAATTTAGCTTTTTCTTCGTTTGTAAACAAACCAGTACATTCTAAAACAATATCTACTCCTAACTTTTTCCAAGGTAAATTTTGAGGATCTTTTTCTTGAAAAAGCAAAATCTTTTTGTCTTCTATAATTAAATTATTTTGATCAAACGAAATATTATTCACTTTATAAGAACCTTGAATGCTGTCATATTTCAATAAATAAGCTAAAGTTTCTGGAGTTGCTAAATCATTAATCGCTACAATATCAATATTAGATTTTCCGAATAAAGCACGAAAAGATAATTTTCCTATACGTCCTAATCCATTGATAGCTATTTTCATTTTTATATCTAATGTCTACTACTTTCTATTTTGTTTTTATACATTCTAAAACTAAAATTTGTTTTCTTTCTAAATATTCTAAAAAAGCTCCACCACCAGTAGAAATATGACTAAAATTATTCTCTAATCGAAACTTAAATACTGCTGCCACAGTATCTCCGCCACCCACAATTTTAATAATTTGATTTTTATTCAATCCACTAATTATTTGGGTTATCATTTTTGTACCTTGAGAAAATTTTTCGAATTCAAATACTCCAAGAGGTCCATTCCATACAATTGTTTTCGCAGACATAAGATAATATTGAAAAAGAGAAATAGTTTTAGGACCGATATCTAGGCCCATCATTCCAGAAGGAATCTTATTATAATCAAAAATAATAGCTTCTGTATCTGAAGAAAATGATGAACCACAAACAAAATCTTGAGGCAAAACAATTTTTTTACCTTCAACCGAATTTAATAATTTTTGAACTAAAGGAATTTCATTTTCTTCTAATAAACTATTACCTACTTGAAAACCTTGAGCTTTCCGAAAAGTAAAAGACATGGCACCCCCAATCAAAAGAAAATCTACTTTTGCAAGAAGTTGTTCAATAATTTTGATTTTATCAGATACTTTAGAACCTCCTAAAACAGCTACTAATGGTCTTTTTGGACAATCCATAATTTGATTTAAAAATTTAATTTCTTTTTCGATCAAAAAACCTAAACATTTTTCTTTAATGTAAGTTGCTATCCCTACATTAGAAGCATGTATTCTATGGCACATACCAAAAGCATCATTAACAAAAAGATCTCCTAAAGAAGCCCAATATTTTCCTAATCGAGGATCATTTTTACTTTCTTTTTTATCATTAAGATCTTCAAAACGAGTATTTTCCATCAATAAAATAGAACCTGGAGATAAATTATTAATTTCTGATTCCAATAATTTACCTCTAGTTACAGGAACGAACTTGACTTGTTGATTTAAATAAAAAGATAATCTTTCAACAACTACTTTTAAACTGAATTTTTGTAAATCTTCTTGTTTTTTGATTCTACCTAAATGAGACAAAATAATTATTTTACCTTGATTTTTTTTTAAATATTCAAGAGTAGGTAAAATAGATTTGATCCTATTATCATCAATAATAAAACCATCATCATTCAAAGGAACATTTAAATCAACTCTTAATAAAATTTTTTTATTAAAAATCTTAGAAATATCCAAATTAGTAAGTGAATTTTGCATTATACGCCTTCCTTAAAGAAATATCGAAAATCATTAACAAAAAATTTTACGAATATTTTTTTAGTTCAATAATTATAAATAATTAATAAAATGAAATAATTCATTAGAAATATTATGGCCATTACAAATAGTATCCAAACTCAAATGAAATATTTTATTTTTTTGCATTCCTATACCACAACCATGAATATTTTTATTTAATAATTCAAAAGCATAATAACCCATTTTAACCGCTAAAAAACGATCTTCTGCAGTAGGCGTTCCACCTCTTTGTATATGTCCTAAAACTTGAGCTCTTGTCTCGAATCCACTATAACTTTCAGCTTTCTTAGCTAAATCATGAACGTTTAAAATATATTCAGCAATAACAACAATAACATGCCTTCTGTTTTGTGTTTTGAATCCCTTAATTTTATCTAAAATAAATTGTTCGGAAACAAAATTTTCTTTAGTGACAATTAAATCTACTCCTGAAGCTATTCCACTATAAAAAGCTAAATCACTTTTATCTCGCCCCATAACTTCTGCAATAATACATCTATTATGTGAAAAAGCAGTATCGCGTAATTTTTCAATAACATCTATTATATTATTAACAGCTGTACTAAAACCAATAGCCAAATCAGTCTTATTAATATCATTATCAATGGTTGCAGGAATACCTATACACTTTATACCTAATTCTTCCAATTTCATAGCTCCGTAATAAGAACCGTTGCCGCCAATAATAATTAATCTCTCAATGCCTAAATTTTTTAAATTTTGAGCACATTTTTCACGTATACTTAAATCATATTGAAAAGAAGGAAAACGAGCACTACCTAAAAAAGTGCCTGATACATTCGTAATGCGTGGTATTTCTTTATCATTTAAAATATCTATTTCATTATTATATAAACCTAAATAACCATCTTTAACGCCGTAAACACAAATATTTTTTTGAGCTCCTAAAGAAACAATAGTTTTAATAACACTATTCATCCCTGGAGCATCTCCTCCTGAAGTTAAAACCGCTATTTTCATATTTTTTTCTTTATTTATCATTTATTATATTAATCCTTTTAACTCTTGAAATATTATTTTTTTACAAAAAAATAATATTTTTATTAATAAATATATGAATAATTATCATATTTTAATAAAAAATTTAATTATTTTTTTGTTTAATTAGGAAAAAAATATACAAATGAATTTAAAATTTAACGAAAATTTAAAATTAAACTTTTTCCCGTCATTTCTTTAGGCTGAAGTATATTTCACAATTGTAGTAAAGTAGGGGACGCATCGCATACAGCACACCATCAGATCCTAACTCAAATTTATTATTAACCAAAATAAAAGGAACTGGATTAGTTTTATGAGCTGTATGTAGTTCACCTTTATTATCTTTCATCTGTTCTGCGTTCCCATGATCAGCTACAATACAAGGAATACCACCGATTTCTAAAATAGCCGTTACCACTTCTTTTAAGCAAATATCCACCGTCTCAACAGCTTTAATTGTCGCCTCTAAAAGATACACTATGACCTACACCATATCCGGATTAGCGAAATTCAAGATCATAGTTTGATATTTTCGAGATAAAATTGCTTTTTTAGCTTCTTTTGTTACTGAATACGTACTAATTTCAGGTTTTAAATCATAAGTTTTTGCTTTAAGGGGAAGGAATCAAAATTTTATAAACATTAGAAAAATTTTGATCTTTTCCACGATCAAAAAAAAAGAAAGTCACGAGTTTGAAAATGTTCTGTTTTTGAAGGATTAAATAAGGATGTTGCTAAACGCATAATACAATCAGAACGAAATTTAACAAAAATAAAACTATCATTATCTTCAATAAGACTATTTAAATCAACAAGAAAGAGCGGGATGAATTCATGGGTAAACCCCCTTTTATTGTAAAATTCTTTAATCCCTTTTAAAGGGGATTCGGATTATATCAGCTTCGCCAGAAGTTAACATATTATACACTAAATTAATACGATCCCAGTTATTATCGTGATCTAAATCGAAATATTTCCTACTAACATCCAGAACCTAATCGAAAACAATAATTCAAAATTTGTTGAATATAAACTTTGCCTGAAGTAAGGGTCTGTATCTCTGCCATCTGGTATAAAAACATGTAAATATGTTTTTTTTTGTTCTAATTGATGCATTTTAATTAAATCTAACAAAGTTTTAAAATGATTCAAATGCGAAATATGAACGCCGCTATCTGCTGAAAAACCCACCCTAACAAATGTATTTTGCTATTATTTTTTTTAGCATATTCTATCGATTTTACAAATGCTTTATTTGTAAAAAATTCTTTATTATGAATGGATTTGTTTATTTTAGTCAAATATTAATCAACAAATCTTCCGGCTCCTAAATTTTTAAGTGTCCCACTTCGCTATTTCCCATTTGACCTTCAGGTAAACCTACTTCTTCACCAGAAGCTTTTAAGTTAGTGTTTAAGAAATTAGATAAAAGATAATTCAAATAAGGAGCTTTAGATAAATAAAAAGCATTATTTTCTTTTTGCAATGTTAATCCTAATCTATCAAGAATAATTAAACCTACAAATTTATTTAAAAAAACCTCTCTTTAATTATTTTTTTATTAATTACAAAAAATAATTTTTTAAATTTTTTTAATATTATTTATTATATTCACAAATATTATTTTTTTAAATTATAAAAACTTTTTAAACCCAAATAAGAAGATTTTTTTAATTTTTCTTCAATTCTTAATAATTGATTATATTTAGTTATTCTATCATTTCTTGAAGTATAACCAGATTTAATTTGTCCTGCGTTTAACACAGCACAACAGCTAAATAAGCTATAGTAGTATCTTCAGTTTCGCCACTAAGATGAGAAATAACAGTTATATAAGAAGCCTTTTTTAGCTATTTAAATAGTAAGCTAAAGTTTCTGATAAAGTAACAATTTGATTTAATTTAATTAAAATAGAATTTCCTATTTTATTTGCGATATCTTTAGATAATTTATTAAAATTTGTAACAGATAAATCATCTCCTGCTAATTTAATTTTATAACCTAATCTTTTTGTTAAAAGCTTCTTCCATCCTTCCCCCAATTATTTTCATTTAATCCATCTTCAATAGAAATTATAGGATATTTATTTACTATATTTTCATAATAAGAAACTAATTCTTCGCTACTAAAAGATTTATTATTTTCTGAAGCTAAAATATATTTTTTTGTTGTTTTATCATAAAATTCTGAAGCAGCAAAAACCCATACCTAAAAAAGATCTTCGCCCGATTTATAACCAGCATTTTTAATAGATTGAATAATTTCTTACAAAGCTTCTTCATTAGAATTTAAATCAGGAGAAAATCCGCCTTCATCTCCAACAAGTAGTTGGTAAATTTTTTTGTTTTAAAATTTTACCTAAATGATGAAAAAAATCTCTGTTGAGCAACGTAAAGCTTCTCTAAAAGAAGAAAAATTAGTAGGTAAAATCATAAATTCTTGAACATCAACATTATTAGATGCAATGATCTCCACATTAATAACATTCATCACTGGAACAGGTAATTGTTTAGGTTAAATTCCTCGGATATATTCATAAAATTCTAAATTTAAATAATCAGCTGCTGTTTTAGCACACGCTAAAGAAACTCCTAAAATAACATTAGCGCCTAACTTAGATTTATTCGGAGTACCATCAAGGTCGATTAATTTTTGATCAATAAAATTTTGTTCTAAAACAGAAATATTTTTAAATTCTGGTTCAATAATCTTAACTACATTTTCGACTCTACTTTCAAAACGCCTTTACCTAAAAATCTTTTAGGATCTTTATCTCTCGATTCTATAGCTTCATGCTCGCTTGCAGAAACTCCTGATGGAACAATAGATTTTCCTGAAAAACCATTTAAAGCATGAACTTCTACTTCTAACGTAGGATTTCCCCTAGAATCTAAAATTTCACGAGCCAAAATTTTATTAATATATGAACATTTACAAACTCCTTTTTTTTTAATTTAATAAATTACATAAATATTATAATATTTTTTTATATAAAAATATATTTTTAAAAGTTAAAAAATATATTAATAAAAATAAAATAAAGAATAGAAGAAAATATAAAAATTTCTTTACTAATTGAATTAGTAAAAGTTTTTTTATAAAAAATATAAGAAAAGACAATAATAATATATGATAAAATTATAATGATGATCTAAAATAAATAATTATGATACAATTATTTTTTTTAAATAAGATCATAAAAATAAATAAAAAATAAATAAAGGATAATAAAAATTATGCTGAATAAATTGATGATTTTTTTAATAGGTATTGTATTAGGAGCTACTTTATACAAAGTAATTGATTCTAGTATAAGCGAACGAATAATAACATCAAAACATTTTTTATATAAATTTCATGATTTTATAAATCAAATGTCTATATACATTATGAAATTCTACAAAAATAAATAAAATTAAAAATTAAATAAAAAACTAATTTATAAAAATAAAAATATCTATTTTTTTTATTTTTATATAAATGTGGAATTTTTTTCGCACTTAAGAAAAACAAAAATTCAATTTATTCGCTACTATCATAAATGAAAAATTATTTTTTGAAAAAATAATAAAAGACAAACATAATAGTTTGTCTTTTATTATTTTCATAAAATTTATTTTTATCAAAAAATAATTGTATTTCAATAAAATAAATTTTATTTCTTATTATTAATAAATTTAAAATTTTTTTAAATATTAAAAATAATTAAAATGTTTTTTTAAAAAAGTTTAAAACCTTTATTATATATAAGCTAAAGTTTTTTTAATTTTTAAATCATCATCTTTCTTTTTTAATATCGATCTTTTATCAAATTTCTTTTTTCCTTGAGCTAAATAAATTTCTAACTTTAATAAATGTCTCTCAGAAATAATTTTGACTGGAACAACACTAAAACCTTTTATTTTAATTTTAGATTTAATTTGCAAAATTTCTCTTTTTTTTAATAAAAGTTTTTTTTTTCTTTTTTCGTCATGATCGAACTTATTACAAGAAATATATTTATCGATAAACATATTAAAAACAAAAATTTCATTATTTTCAATATTTATATAAGCGTTATCTATATTAACTTTTTTCAATCGAATAGCTTTTACCTCGTTACCCAATAATTGAATGCCAGCAACATATTTTTTGTCCAAAAAATAATCATAAAAAGCTTTTTTATTAGTTAAAATTATTTTTATCATTATTTTCAATCACTTTTTTCAATAAATAATTCTTGAGTTTTGTATAAATAATAAATAACGCAAGAATTATTTAATATTTTGAACTAAATTAAATTAATTTTAATTATGGTATATTTAATTAAATAAAAATTATTTTTCTCGATGTTTATTTAAAGCATTTTGGATTACGCTTAAAGCTTTATTTTTGCCTTCTAAGCTTTTTATAAAAACAGTTTTATTTTCTAAATCTTTATAATGGATCAAAAAATGTTTCATTTCTGTTAAAAAAGAATTAGGAATATTATTAATATCTTGATATTCTGACATAAAAGGATCTTTCACAGGGATAGCAATTATTTTTTCATCTAATTCTCCATTATCGATCATTTCAATAACTCCAATAGGTCTACATTGAACCAAAACCATTGGATCTAATTTTTCGCGAGATAAAACAAAAACATCCAAAGGATCTTTATCATCGCAAAGTGTTAAAGGGATAAAACCATAATTGGAAGGATAAACAAAAGAAGTATTTAAAATACGATCTAATTTTAATAAACCTGTTTCTTTATCTATTTCATATTTTTTTTTATCACCTATAGGAATTTCGATTACAACAAGAAAATCTTCTGGTGTGATCCTTTTAGGATCGATATTTTGTAAAAAATTCATATTTATTATATTTCCTTCATATTTTTTTCAAAACAAAAAATACTTTAATAATATTATATATTTTTTGTTATTAAATAAAATAAATTTAAAAAAAGAAAAACAAAATAAAAAATTATATTTTAGAAACTCCAAATAAATTAGCTTTTTTCAAAAATATTTTTTTATTTTGTTTAATATTAATAGCTAAATGATTAAAAAAAGAATGCTCTTTTGTTTTTGAATTAAAAATTAAAACTCTTTCTATAAATCTTAACTTTTCGTCATTGTTATATTCATCTTGAAAAATTTCATAAAAACAAAGATAAAAAACATCATCTTCATTTTTTTGTATCTGTAATAAAAAACCTATAGTTTTATGTTCTTTTTCCAAAGATAATTCAAAATTAATCTCTTTAATAGGTTTTGTATTTTTATAATCTACTGAACAATGAAAAGAAAAAAATTTAGGTACAAAATAAATACTTAATTTCTTAATTAAATGCAAAAGAAAATTTTTATCTAAAGTTTCAATATCGCTGAAATCCAAAACATTTTCTAAAAATTCTTCAGTTAAAATATCCATTTCTTTATGAGATATTTGTTTTTCATCCATTTTATTTAAATGCGCAAAATAATTCATTAAATGTTTTTTAAAAATAATTAAATCTTCATTTTCTAAATTAATAATTTCAATAATTAAATCTAAAATAGAATAACCTGGAACTTTACAATTACAAAAAGAAATATTTACAGAATGAATATCAGGAATATCTATATCTTTAAAATAAAAATAACCTAAAGAAGGATCTTTTTTCAATAAAGAAAAAAAATAAAAAAATTCTAAACTTGTTTTTTCGTATCTATTATCAATAAATGTTTCTTTTAAACCTGAAAAATCTAAAAAATTAAACAAAAAATCTATCTTAGGAATATGTTTATCTAACAAACTAAAAATAAATTGTTTTATATTTAAACATTCTTGAAAAGAAGCACATGGCACAGTTTGAATTTGACAACCAACATTATAAAATACTCTAATTTTCTTAGAAAATAAACAACCTAAATCATGTTTCCAACCTATTATCGGATGTTTTGCATTAGAATCTTTTTTATATTCTTTTTTTAAAACAGTTATTTCTTCATTTTTAGAATCAAAAAATATACTTAAATCATCTACCTTATTATTAGAAGAAGATGTTTCTTTTTGTTTTTTTAAATCTTTAAAAACGCTATTATTATCATTAAATTGAATTTTTTTAATAACAAAATTATCTTTTTTTTCTTCAGTATTTAAATTAATATCCGAGACTGAAGGCTCTTCTTTTGTTATTGATGTTATCATTGACAAATCATCATTTTTTTTATCATTATTAATCGCTTTAATATAATATAAATTAAATATAGAAAAATATAAAACGAAAAAAAACAAAAAAAAATTAACTTTTTTTAAAAAAAATTTTTTTCTTTTCAATTACTTATTTCTTTCTAATTTTATATTATCTTTATAATAAATTCAACGAAAAATAAATAAAATATAATAAAAATTTCTTTTCTTTAAAAAAATTTAACTTTAAAAAAACCAAAAAATTTATTTATAATGGTGGCTCCGGGCAGAATCGAACTGCCGACACGAGGCTCTTCAGGCCACTGCTCTACCGACTGAGCTACAGAGCCAGAACCTTGAGTTTTCAAAACAATGGCGGTCCGGACGGGATTCGAACCCGCGATCTCCTGCGTGACAGGCAAGCATGTTAACCACTACACCACCAGACCTTTTTTTATTTTAATTTAATATTTTCTAATTTAATTTTTGAATTTAATTGGTTGCGGGAGAAGGATTTGAACCTCCGACCTTCGGATTATGAGCCCGACGAGCTACCAAACTGCTCTATCCCGCGATCACACATAACTCAAAAAAATATAAAAAATAACTTTAACAAACTTGGCGGAGAAAGAGGGATTCGAACCCCCGCGCCCTTTCAGACCTTCCAGTTTTCAAGACTGGTCCCTTAAACCACTTGGGTATTTCTCCAAAATTAAGCTAAATAATGGTGGACCTGGTAGGATTCGAACCTACGACCAACCGGTTATGAGCCGGTAGCTCTAGACCAACTGAGCTACAGGTCCTTTGGTGGCGGAAGAGGGATTCGAACCCTCGACCTCACGGGTATGAACCGAACGCTCTAAACCAACTGAGCTATACCGCCCTAAGTCTGAGTTGTTATTTTTATTTTATATTTTTTTTATATCGTTATTCTTCTTATATTATACACTTTATATTATAAATTACACAATTATTAATTAAACATGGTGGAGTTTAGCGGATTCGAACCGCTGACATCCTGTGTGCAAGACAGGTGCTCTACCAACTGAGCTAAAACCCCTGTGATGGTACCTAGAGCCGGACTTGAACCGGCACGGCTTTTAACCATGGGATTTTAAGTCCCACGCGTCTACCAATTCCACCATCCAGGCATTCTAAATATATTGTTTATTTTTATAAATGGTGTCCCGTAAAGGACTCGAACCTTTGACACCTTGATTAAAAGTCAAGTGCTCTACCAACTGAGCTAACGGGACATTTTTTTTGATTGGTGCCAAAAACAGGAATCGAACCCGTAACCTACTGATTACAAGTCAGTTGCTCTACCAATTGAGCTATTTTGGCAATTCATCTCATAAAAAGAAAAACATGGTAGAGGATGAGGGACTTGAACCCCCGACTTTCTGCTTGTAAGGCAG
>NZ_JANHJP010000008.1 GCF_028595955.1 Columbia Basin potato purple top phytoplasma | reverse complement strand
GAAGAAACGATTAAACAAGCGATAATTGATAAAAATCCTTTATTAGACATTATAAAAATTCAGATCAATATTATCGATAAAACCCAAGCTGAAGTAACTTCCTTTTCCCCAGAATATAAAGACAAAGTGACTGTGACATACCGATATAAAGGTTCAGCTATAATATATGCTCTGATTAATTTAAACATAGTTAAAAGTATTCAAGATATGTGGTATAGAATAAGACTATTTCGAAACACATCATTAAATAAAGTTTTACAAAATACTCAATTAGTTCGGTTATACGATAAAATAACAATCTCATTTATCATATTTTTATTATATGAAATTTATTTATATTCTAAAATTAAAAAAATAAATTATATTTATAATTTTCAAAAATATTAAAAAATTATGAAAAAAGATCAATTTTTACAATTGATCTTTTTAATTTTTAAAATTAATTTTCGAATAATAATTTATAAAAAAATTAAAAATAAAATAATGATCAGACAATAATTATTTAAATTACATAATATTTTTTTATTGGTAAAAATATAAAATTATTTGAATTATTATCATTGATGGTTATAAATTATTTCAGGCCATAAATTATTTCAAAAAGAAAACCAACAAGTTAAGCTCTCATTATGATCTGAGAGGAAATTGTTGGTTTTCTTTTTGATTTTTGAATTGATAAGAAGAAATATAATTTAAATATTTCGTTCTTCTTTGAGTGTTATAATTTTTAATAAAAGAGTGAACGATTTGAGTTAATTGTTCTTTAGTTAATCATTTTCCTTTTTTCTAAATAAACAATTTCACATTTAAAATTAGTAAAAAAAGCTTCTACACAAGCATTTTGATTTGTACTTCCTTGAATTATTCAATTTTTTTATAAAAATAGTTTTTTGAAGGTAGTAAAAATTAAAAACTCTAATTAATCGTAAAAAAAATTAAAATTAATAACATTTGAAGTTAAATGAGTTAATTTTTTTTTAAAAAAAGAGTTTTTTAAAAAAATGCAATAATGATTTGTCTAAGGAAAAAAACATTCGTAATTAACTTACTTAATAAGAAATTTAAAATTTTTGTTAAAAATACAATAATTATAATAAATAAAATATTTATATTTTTTTATTTTTATTTTTTCGTAAAATAACAAAATAAACTATTTCTACTAAAAAAATAGATGCTATTCCATCCATTATATAATGTTGTTTTAGGACAAAAGTAGAAATAAAAACTCCAAAAGCCATAATAAATTGTAACCAAACAATTTTTTTAGAAATATTATTTTTTGTATTGCGAAAAGGTATATAACATAACCAACTAGTAGATACATGCATACTAGGTAAATTATTAAATCTAAGTGTATCTAAGTCATAAGTTTTAAATAATAAAAAATCTATTAATTTACTTATTAATGATTTATTTTCGCTTCTTTGTGTAATTTGAAAAACTTTTAAACATTCAATAGGAAAAACTAAATAAAAAACGATAGAAATGAATAAAATTATTAAATAAGATTTAACAAAAATATTGATTTCTTTTACATTTAAATATTTATATATTAAGTAAGGAGTAATAAGATACCACCATAAAAAAGATCCTACATAAAATAAAATAAAAAATTTTAAACAAATAAAGTCTGGAAATCCATAAGTTCCGTTTGACCATTCTTTATTATAACCTAAATTCAATATTTTAATCCAAAAATTATTTTTTTCTAGTTCGTTATCTGCATAAATATATTTAGGTATTCGTTTATTATAATAAACGAAAGCTAAAACTAAGTGCCAAATTATTTGTTGAATTAAAAATGCATAAAATATCTTTTTGATTGAATTTGATTTTTTAAATTTTAAAAGATTTTTTTCAATACACTCTACATCATTATTATCTAAATTATTTTTTGATTTTTTCATTTGTATAAAAAAAGCCTTTTCTAATGATTTTATGATTTACGTGATAATAAATAATTTTAATATATTTTTATAAAATAAAATAAATTTTTATAAGAAGTATTTCGATATTATTTATTATTAAAAATATTCAATTCACAAATTATATTCACATTTAAGTCTTTTACTTTTGAAAAAAGTAAATAAAATAATAGAACAAAAACTTGAAAAAATAAAAGTCAATTTTTGTAATAAAGTATAAGGTTCACATTCTTTTAAATAAGGGAATAAATCTTTTTTAAAATAATAAATAATTATTGATATTAAACTGTAAGTTAAAACATATATAAAACCGGTATAAAATTCATTCCATAATATAAAATTTTGATCTATAAATAAATAATAAAAACAAAAAGTTAAAGGTAATAATTTATGTTCAAAGAAATAGGGACCAGTTTCGTATTTCGTAAAACAAAAAATAAAAACAACAATACAATTCACAAAACAATTAAAATCTAAATAAGACAAAAATTTTGAATTTATTTTTTTTTTAAAAAAATGACAAAATAAAACTAAATTTACAAAAAAAGTATTTTGTCTTGTGAATAAACCTAAAGAAAAAAACTTTCTTTTAGAGTCTTTATGAAAAGCTGACATAATACCTGAATATAAAGCTATAATTGAAATTACTAAACAAATATAAAAAAAAATTGTTTTTTTTCTTGATTCATTTAAAATTTTTTTCATAATTATTTAATCCTTCGAAATTAGAAAAATTTATTAGTAATGTTTATCAATAAATATTTTACCAAAGATAATTTTTTTAACATAATTAAAAGTTAAAAAAATAATAAAATTTAAATAAAAATATAAAAATTAACAAATCTTAATTTTTCATAAATAAAAAAAGAAAAGATTTAATTAAAATAATATAAATAATTATAATATTAAATAAAAAAATTCAAAAATAATTAAAATAAAAGTTTTTAAATTATTTTTTTTGATAAATATTAAATTTTAATAAAATTAAAAATTATAGTATTTTGTTTGCTATTACAAATTATTTAATATAGAATAATTAATGGAAATTTTTTTAAATAAAATTTTTTAAAATAAAGATAAAATTATTTAAAAATCGAATTTATTAATATATATATAAAAACAAATTAATTTTGTTTTTATTTAATTGATTTATATTAATTTAATATAAATCATATTATTAAGTACAAAAAAATACAGAAAAGATAAATATAATAATGAAAATAGGTTTATTTATAGATTGTTGGGAGCCTTGTATTGGAGGAGTTGTTGTTTCAACTAAATCGCTTAGAGAAGGTTTAGAAGCTCTAGGTCATAAAGTTTATATTATAACTTTAAATGCAGTCCCTAAACAAATAGAAAAAGATCCTTTTATAATAAGATTACAAGGAGGCTTACCAGTCTTTTTGAAAGGATTAAAAGATTATCGTTTTTTATTTAAATATAAAAAATATTTACCGCAAATTGAAGCTTTAAATTTAGATATTATTCATGTTCATACCGAATTAGGAGTTGGTAAATTAGGTTTATACGCTCATGAAAAATTAAAGTTGCCTTTAATTTATACAATGCATTCTATGTATCATTTTTTTCTTGAAAAAAATAAATTTCTTTGGATTAAAATTTTAAAAAAAATATTAATTAAATATTTAGATTATCTTTTAAAAAAATTTATTTCAAAATCTGATATAGTTATCGCTCCTACTAAAAAAACTTTATATTTTTTAGAGGAACGTTATAAAATAAAACAAAATTATAAAATTATTCCTAGTGGCATTCCATTAAATAAATTTGATCCTCAAAATTTTTCTAAAGAAAAAATAGATGCTTTAAAAGAAAAATTAGATTTAAAAAATTTTTTTGTTTGTTTATTCGTAGGAAGGCTTTCTAAAGAAAAAGATATCGATTTTATTATTGATCATTTTGCTTCTTTTCATGAAATAAATAATAAAAGTAAATTTTTAATTTTAGGGGATGGTCCTGAAAAAAATAAATTTACAAAATAAAGTAAAAAAACTAAATTTACAAGATAAAATAATTTTTTTAAATTTCATTCCTAATAACCAAATAGGTTTATATTACCAATTAGGAGATGTTTTTGTTAATGCTTCTTTATTTGAAACTCAAGGATTGACTTTTATTGAAGCTTTATCTTCGGCTTTGCCAGTATTGGCTCGTTATGATGAAGCATTAGATGGAGTTATCGAAAATCGAAAAAATGGTTTTTTTTATAAAGATAAAAAAGATTTTGTTAAAATTTTAAATGATTTATGTAACAATAAACAAAAATATCAAGAAATTTCCAAACAAGCTCAAAATTCTATTCAAGATTATAAACAAGAAATATTTGCGGCAAAAATGATTGATATTTATAAAGCGGCTATATCTGAAAATAATTTAAAATTAAAAAAAGAATAATATTTTAATCTTTTGGCTTTTGATACCGAATATTAGATATATTGGTTTTTTTATATTATTTTTAAAAATCAAAATAGATTTCATGATCTTATTTTTTGCATTCAGTATAAAAAAGTATAATATTTTTTATTTTTGAAAAAGAATCTTGTTCAAAGATTCTTTTTTTTATTTATTTTCTTTGTTTTTGGCATCATTATTTTATTATGTTATAATTATTATTAGTAAATAGAATTGAATATATTTTGTTATAATTTATTTTTTTTCAATTTTATTCTAAAACATTTTATAAAAAAAATCAGACAAAAGGTTAAAATATTGAACTTTATGAGTGTAAAAAAAAAAATAGAACAATATCTTATCAGAAAAGATAAAATAGAAGAATTAAAAAAAATAAAAGTAGAACCTTTTAATAATTATTTTGTTGTTAAAAATAATATTTCAGATTTGCTAAATCAATATGAATCTTATAATTCTGATGAATTAGAAAAAAATAAAATTAGAGTTGATGTTGCAGGAAGAATTATTACTAATAGAAATCAAGGTAAAGCAGGTTTCATTAATTTACAAGATTTTGATAAATCTATTCAAATTTATTTAAATAAAAATTTGATTTCAGAAAAATCTTTTCAAATTTATCAAAAAACAGATTTAGGAGATATTATAGGTGTGTCAGGTTATTTATTTAAAACTAAAACTAAAGTATTAACTATTAAAGTTTTTAATTTGGTTCATTTAAGTAAAAGTTTAATGCCTTTACCAGATAAATATAAAGGTTTAAAAGATAAAGAATATATCAGAAAAAAAAGATATATTGATCTTATTATTAATTCTGATACTCGTAAAAAATTTCTTATAAGAACTAAAATAATAAAGTGTATGAGAAATTTTTTTGATGATAGAGGTTTTTTAGAAGTAGAGACGCCTATTTTAAATTCTTGTGCTGGCGGAGCAGCAGCTAAACCTTTTATTACTTATCATAATTCTTTAGAATCTGATTTTTATTTAAGAATAGCTACAGAAATATCATTAAAAAAATTAATAGTTGGTGGTATGAAAGCTGTTTATGAAATAGGAAGAGTTTTTCGTAATGAAGGTATTGATGCAACTCATAATCCAGAATTCACAACGATAGAAGCTTATTTAGCTTATGCTAATGTAGATGATATAATGGCATTGACCGAAAATTGTTTAAAAGAAATTTGTATGAAAGTTTTAGGATGTTTAAAATTTAATTATCAAGGCCATTTAATTGATTTTAATAAATTTAATAAATATGATATGGTTGATATAATTAAAGAAAAAACAGGTATTGATTTTCATCAAAAAATGACTTTAGACCAATGTAAAGAAATAGCTCAACAAAATAATATTGAAATAAAACCTTTTTATACTAAAGGTCATATTATAGCAGCTTTTTTCGAAGAATTTGTAGCAAGTATTTTAATTCAACCTACTTTTATTTATAATTATCCTTTTGAAATAAGTCCTTTAGCACACAAAATTATTGATAACCCAGAATTTGTTGGTAGATTCGAATTATTTATAGCTGGTAAGGAATTGGTAAATGCTTTTACAGAATTGAATGATCCTATTGAGCAGACTAAACGTTTCCAACAACAATTATTACAAAGGGAATTAGGCGATAACGAAGCTGAAGAATTAGATTCAGATTTTATTGATGCTTTAGAATATGGAATGCCTCCTACTGGTGGTTTAGGTATTGGAATAGATCGTTTGATTATGTTATTAACTGATACCGCTAATATTAGAGATGTTATTTTATTTCCTCATTTTAGCAATAATAAAAAAAGTAAAGAAAATTAAAAAAATTATAATTTTGATAAAAAAATATTTTTATCAAAAATAAAAATATAATCAAGATTATTTTGTTATGAGGTTTATAAATAATGAGTATTTTTTATCTTCAAAGTTTTTATAGCATTATGGAAAGTATTCCTTCGTTAGAATCTTTAATAAAAAAAGCTAAAGACAATCAATATAATTTTGTTGCTTTAAGTGACAACGAAAATTTATATGGAATGGTTGAATTTTTGTTTCTTTGTCGGCAATACCAAATTAAACCTATCTTAGGAATGAAAATATTTTTAAATTTAAAGGAAATTATAGGACAAAATAAAGATATTTGCTTGTTAATTTATGCTTTTAATGATTCAGGTATTAATTATTTAATTCAAATATCTAATTTAATAAAAGCGAAACAAAAAAAAATTACTTTAAGTGTTTTAAAAACATTTCAAAAAGATCTTTTTTTTGTTTTGTCCAATATTGATTTTTTATTCGCTAATATATCAGATTTTTTATTAATAGAAAAAATTTTTGATCAATTAAAAAATAATTTAAATTTTGTTTTTTTTGGTTTATCTTTGCAATCAGATTTTTTAGAAATGTTTGCTTCTAATTTTTTATCTCTTTTATCCGAAAAATTAAAAATTTTAGTAGTTCCAGTTCATAAAACTAATTATTTAGAAAATTTTCAAAAAGAATCATATAAATTATTATTTAAGTTAAATTCTTGTTCTAAAGATTTTAAAATGTCTTTTAAATTTTTAAATAAACAAGAAATTGATAATAAATATCAGCCGTATTATAGGGATTATAAGGAATTTTTTGTTGATTTTAATACTTTTTTAAATAAAATTCAATATAATAAACATTTTCCTTCAGACTTAGGAATGCCTTTGTTCAAACAATCATCAGAAGAGAGTTCTTTTGTATACTTAGAAAAAATAATTGTTTCTAATTTAAAACAAAAAATTTCTGTTTCTTCTCCTCTTTTTTCTATTTATTTTAATAGATTAAAAAAAGAATTAAAAATTATTAAACAAATGGGTTATGAAGATTATTTTTTAATTGTTTTTGATCTAGTTCAATATGCTTTGAAAAACGAAATTCTTGTAGGTCCTGGTCGTGGTTCAGCTCCTAGTTCTTTAGTTTGTTTTTGCTTAGGTATTACAGAAGTAGATCCTTTATTTTATAATCTTATGTTTGAAAGATTTTTAAATTCTAAAAGAAATAAAAAGCCAGATATTGATTTAGATTTTCCTAATAATAAATTAAATGTTATTTTAAAATATATTTATGAAAAATATGGACCAGAACATACTGCTAATATTATTATATTTAAAAGTTTAACTACCAAATCTTTCATTAAAAATACTAATTATATTAAATACCAAAAAGAATTTTTAGGTACTCAAAAATTAGATCAAAAACAAATAAAAACTTTATCTCAATTAGAAAAAATACCTCAATCTATTGGAACTCATCCTGCAGGAATTATTATTAGTAATCAAAATTTATTTCAATATGTGCCGATCCAATCTAATTCTAATATTAATTCTCCTTTTCGATATCAAACTCAATTAGATGCTAATCATTTAGAAAAAATAGGTTTAATTAAAATAGATCTATTAAGTTTAAAAAATTTATCTTTAATTGAAAATATTTTGGCAAAAATTAATGTTAATAAAAAAGATAAAATATGTTGGAAAAATATTCCTTTAGATGATCATCAAACTTTTCAATTATTAAATAAAGGTGACACTAAATATATTTTTCAATTAGAATCGTCTATGGCTCAAAAAATATTACAAAAAGTAAAACCTCAAAAATTTGAAGATTTAATGGATATTTTAGCTTTAAATAGGCCTGGAAAAATATATTATGTTGATGATTATTGCCTGAATAAACAAAAACAAAAAAATATATTAACTGAATCAGAATCATCTGTTAATAATTATATTAAACATATTATTGATAAGACATATGGTATTATTCTTTACCAAGAACAAATCATGGAAATAGCTTTTTCTTTTGCTGGTTATGACTTAGGAGAAGCTGAAATTTTTATGAAATATATCCTTAATAAAAATAATTTAGAAACAAAAGAAAACATGATTAAAAAGGAATTTGTTCAACGTAGCATCCAAAAAGGTCATTCTGAACTTTTATCATGTAAAATTTATGATTATATTTTAAAATTTGCTAATTATAGTTTTAATAAAAGTCATAGTGTTTCTTATGCTTTAATTAGTTACCGTATGGCTTATTTAAAAACTCATTATTTAATTCCTTATTTAACTGTTATTTTAAATGATTGCCAAAAAATACCTTCTGAAACAGAATTTTTATTAAAAAAAATAAAAAATACAAATAAAATAGAAATTGTGCCCCCTAATATTTTTATAAGTAATATTGAATATAAATTATTAAAAGATAAACTTTTATTACCTTTAACTTTAATTAGAAATATAACTGATGAGGCAGTTTTATTTATAATAAATGAAAGAAATAAAAAAAAATTTGTTGATTTTTATGATTTTAAAAATAGATGTCAAAAAGTTTTAAATAATAATTTATTAAGGGATTTAGTGTTAGCAGGTGTTTTCGATAATTTTGGATTGAATAAAAATACTTTATTAAAAGATTCTAATTTAGAAGATTTAGAACATGAACAATATTTACTTTCATTTAAAAAACAAATTTTATTAGATGAATTGCCAGAAGACTTTTTAAAAAAAGAAACTTATAAGATTTTTCATTTTGATTTAAAAGCGATTATTTCATAGAATATTATTTTTAAAAAAGATGTTAAAATCAGAAAAATAGGAGATTTAAAAATATTAATGAATTTATATAAAAAGATAATTTTATTTTTTAAAGAAAAAATTGTTCCTAATTGTTCTAATCATAATAAATATTTTCGTTTTGTTATAATTATTTTGGGTTTTTTATTTTTTTGTTTGACTGCTTCTTATGAATATAAAGAAAGAAAAATTTGGCAAGATGGCAATATATTTCGAAATGGAGATACACTTCAAAAAATAAAAAATATTTTTGATAAAGGCAAAATAGAAAAATATCAATTAGAAGAAAAAAATTATGAAGGCGAAAAAGAACAAACTTTTATTATATTTAAAGGCATGTTTATCGGGATTATTATTTTTTCTATTATGTTAGGATTTAAAAAAGGGTTAGCTGGAATTAGTTTAGGAGTTTTTGTAGGTTCTTTTGTAGGTGTATGGGTTTCTATACTTTTCCCTTCTTTTGTTTATTTTTTAGAATTTATTTTTGCTGGTAAAATATTTTTATAAAAATTTAAATTTGTTTAAAATAAAAAAATAAATTAAAATATAAATAGATTCATCTATTTATATAGAAAATTTTGAGTTTCGTTTATATAAAAAAAGATATATTTTATTTGATAGGAATTTTTTGTTTATGAAAAAAAATATTTTGCAAAAAATTATTATTATATCTTTTTTTGTTGGTATGGCGATACTTATTGACTATACATTTAATAAAATTTTTAAATTTAAAATAATAGTTTGGGGTGTAGCAGAAAAACCTCATTTCAATATAATTGTTCTTTTTTTAGCAGGATATTTTTTAGGTTTTATTAAAGTTTTTATTGTTTGTTGTTTTTATACTATATGGCATTTAAACCGAAGTTTTTCTGAATATATACTTATTATAAATTCTTTAAAATTTAGTAAAACTCAAATTTTTAGTTCTATTTGTTTAGATTATATAATTCCTGATATAATTATTAGTATTTCCGGATTTTGCCTAAGTAAAAAGAAAAATGAATGCAGTAATAAAAAAATGTTTTTTATTTTCTTATTGATGTTGATCTTAATAAGATTATCCTTTTTTTTCTCTATTTTTTTCATTTATATTCCGGCAATGAAAAAATATGAGGGTTATAATTTCACTGTTGAGATGTCTTTTTATGTATACAGCATCTTACCTTTTGTAATTGATTTTGTTTTATGTGGTCTTTGCCTTGGTTGTTTAAAACCAAAACTTAAAAATATTTCGGAATTAGAATATATCGAAAATATAAGATAATTTAATAATATGTTATTTATTATATTTATTGTTAAGCTATTTTTTTTCATATCAAAAAAAGGAGGTTATTTCATTTTTGAAATGTCAAATTCAAAAGAACTTTATTCTATTATTTTATATTATAAATATAATAATATTAAAGATCCAGAATATTTTAAAGAAAATCATTTGAAATATTGCCAAAAATTAGATCTTTTAGGCAGAATTATTATTTCTAAAGAAGGTATTAATGGTACTTTATCAGGGTTAAAAACAAATATTGATGAATACATGAAATATTTAAAATCTATAGAAGGTTTTGAAGATATTGATTTTAAAATAGATTTTTATCATAAACATGTTTTTTCTAAATTATCTATTAAAATAAGAAAAGAAATAGTTGCTCTAAAATTAGAACAAGATATTTTTCCGCAAAACGATCCTAATAGTTATTTAGAACCTAAAAATTTTTTTAATTTATTAAAAAATAAGGATGTAGTTGTATTAGATGTTAGAAATGATTATGAATATGATTTAGGTCATTTTCGTAATTCTATTAATCCTAAAATTAATAATTTTCGTGATTTTCCTAAATGGTTAGAAGAAAATAAATCTCTTTTAAAAAATAAAAAAATTTTAACTTATTGCACTGGAGGAGTTCGTTGTGAAAAAGCTTCTTGTTTATTGAAATCCAAAGGATTCAATGAAGTTTATCAATTAAAAGGCGGTATTATTAAATATAGTCAAGCACCAGAAACTCAAGGAAAATTATTTGATGGACAAGTTTACGTTTTTGATCAAAGAATAATGACTAAAGTAAATAAAAAAGAACATGTTATTGTAGGAAGGGATTTTTTCGATCAAACACCTTGCGAAAGATATATTAATTGTGGCAATCCCAATTGTAATAAACAAATTTTATGTAATGAGGAAAACGAAATAAAATATTTAGGTAGTTGTAGTGAAGAATGCAGCAAACATAAACAAAATCGTTATGTTCTAAGAAATGAAAATAAAGAAAAACTTAATAAAAAATAAATTAAATAAAAATTATTATTTTGTTTTTGATAAATAGATATTTTTTCATTTTATCATATATAATAATTATATGTAAATTATAAAAAAGTGAATAATAATTCATTTATTTATATCTTTTATTTTTTTATTATTTTTAATTTATTTTAATAAAACTATTCTTAATAAGAATTATCAATTAGAAAGAGTTATAGGTATTTATTTATGTTTGCTATTGTCAAATGTGGAAGTAAACAATTTAAAGTATGTCAAGGGCAAGAAATTTTTGTAGAAAAATTACCTCTTGAAGCAGATAAAAATCATATTTTTGATCAAGTTTTAGCTATCGAAAATAAAAAAGAAAATAAAAGCATTTTGGGAACACCATTTATCAATGGTGCTAAAGTTGAAACTAAAGTTCTTAAACAAGGTAAAAAGAAAAAAATTATTGTTTTTAAATACAAAAAAAGAAAAAAATATCGTTTAAAACAAGGTCATAGACAATTATATACTAAACTATTGATCACTAATATTATTTTTTGATATTAATTATCAATTATGATTAAATTTTTATTTATTAAAGAAAATAAAAAAATAAAAAAAATAAATATTCAAGGTCATGCTTTATATTCTTCAAAAGGTAAAGATATTGTTTGTGCTTCTGTTTCTACAGCTATTATAATGACTTTAAATATTATTGAATTATTAGAATTAAACTCAAATATTAGTTATTCTCTAAAAGAAGGTTTTTTTTCACTGCGATTATTAAAATTTGAAGACACAATTAATAAATTATTAATGAATTTAGAATATACTTTAAAAGATTTAAGCAAAACTTATTCTAAATATTTAAAAGAAGAATAAAATTATTTTACGAAAGAGGAGAGTATTTTTTTATAATGTTGAAATTAAATATTCAATTATTTGCTACTAAAAAAGGTGTAGGTGCTACTCGTAATGGACGCGATTCTCATTCTAAAAGATTAGGCGCTAAATTATCTGATGGACAATACGCTCATAAAGGTTCTATTATTTATCGTCAAAGAGGAACAAAAATATTTCCTGGAGATAATGTAGGAATCGGAAGAGATCATACTTTATTCGCTTTAATCAACGGCATAGTGAAATATACAAAAGGTAAAAACAAGAAAAAAGTTTCTATGCATTTTGTTGAAAATAAGTAAATTTTACTAAAATAATAAATGAATTTTGCAGATGAATCAATAAATTTCGTAAAAGCTGGTAATGGCGGAAACGGAATTGTTTCTTTTAGAAGAGAAAAATATGTTCCTTATGGCGGTCCTTCTGGCGGTAATGGAGGCGCAGGTGGTTCTGTTATTTTAATAGGGGATTCAGGTATGAATACTTTATTTAAATTACAGTATCAACGTAAAATTATAGCTTTAAACGGTAGTGATGGGAAAAATAAAACTCGTAATGGATCCAAAGCTCCTGATTTATTTATAAAAGTGCCGTTAGGTACTTTAGTTTATAATAATGAAAATAATCTATTTATTGGCGAAATTGTACAACATGGTTCTCAATTAATTATTGCCAAAGGTGGTAAAGGTGGCCGTGGTAATTATTCTTTGGCTAATTCTAAAAATAAAGCACCTTCTTTTGCTGAAAAAGGAGAATTAGGAGAAAGTTTAGTTATTAGAACAGAATTAAAAATATTAGCTGATGTTGGTTTAATTGGTTTTCCTAATGTAGGAAAATCTTCTTTAATTTCGGCTATTTCTAATGTTAAATCTAAAATAGGTTCATATTCTTTTACAACTTTAAAACCTATTTTAGGAGTTGTTAATAACAAAGATTTTAGTTTTACAGTAGCTGATATACCTGGTTTAATTAAAGATTCCCATTTAGGAAAAGGAATGGGGATTAATTTTTTAAAACATATCGAAAGATGTAAAGTTTTAATATATGTTTTTGGCGCTTCTGATGACAATATTTATGATAAATATTGTCAATTAAGAGAAGAATTAAAAAAATATAATTCTAAAATTTTAGATAAACCACAAATTATTTTATTTAATAAAATGGATTTGGAAAATGCTGAAAAAAAATTATCTTTATTTAAGAATAATTTTGCTGATGAACAAATTATTATTGCTTGTTCTGTGTGGAATAATTTTAATTTAGATTATTTAAAAGACGAAATAAAATATTTATTAATTAAACATCAAAGTTTTACAAAAGATGATAATCTTTTCAAAAATTATAAATTATTTACTTTAGATGATAAAGATAAATTCGATATATATAAAGATAATCAAGGTTATTTTGTTATTAAAAATGATAAGATAGAAAAATTATTTCATAAAACAGATTTGAATAATTATGAATCGTTAAAAAAATTTTCTTATTTATTAAAAAAAATAGGTGTAGAAGAAAAACTAAAAAAAAACGGAATGACTTACAAAGATAAAGTTAAAATTTGTAATTGTATTTTTGAATTTGTTTAAGTAAAAACTTTTTAATAAAATAAATATTTATTTAAATAAATTTATAATTTAAATTAATATTAATAAAAATTTTATATATACGTTTAATAATTCAAACTTTTTCTATATTTTTTATATCAATTAAATTATTTTTAATAATTATTTATTTATTTTGAATTTTATTTAATGTTTTTTTAAAATGAATTTATATTAGAAAATTTAAAATATTTAATAGGGTGTTTAACAGGGCGGAAGAGGCTAAACTCTTCTAAACCTTGATAAAGTTAATGAAGAGAGGTTTTAAAAAGGCCCAAATAATAAAAGTTTTTTGCTGCGATTCCTCCTTTTAATCTGAATTTAGGTATAAAAAAGACTCTTGAAAAAAAAGACTCTCAAAACGAGAGTCTTAATTTTTTTGTTTTTAAATAAAAAAAACGAGTCCTAATAGAGCATTAATTATTTTTTTTAGGTTTTAAAAAATTTTCATTATAATAATAACAAGAATTTATAATTTGAACAAATTCGTTTTTGAAATTATTAACATATTCTCTTATTTTTTCTTTTTTTTAGACATCAAAGTTATTTATTTGTTAAGTGTAAAGAGTTCTATTTTTTTAAAAAATTTTAGTTTTAAAAATTATGTTTTAAGAATTAACTATTAATAGATAATTTCCTATCTTTTCAAACTAAAGAAATATTTTTTCGTTCAAAAAAGTGTTTAATTTTTTTTATAAGCTTCAGCTGGTTGAGTTTCCATTTAAAACGGAACCAGTAAAGATTTTAATTTGGTGTTTTTTTCCTGTGGTTGAGCTGGTTGAGCTCCATTAGATTTATACAATTTTAAGTTAAGTTTTAAGCCAAACTATTTTTTTATAGTTAATATAAAAAAAATGGTTTGGCTTATTTTGAACGCTCCCAAACATATTATTGGTTATCGCAATTTAAGACCCATGGGAATTTTATTATATGGTCCTCCAGGAACAGGAAAAAGTCATTTAATGGAAGCTTTAAGTGGTGAAGTAAATGCTTATTATATTGAATTAGACCCTTCTCGCTTTGATAAAACTTATGTAGGAGAAGGAAACGAAGAATTAGAAAAGATTTGGCAAGAAGCTGAAGCTCATGAGAAAACGATTATCTTTATTGATGAAATTAGTGGGTTAGCTAATCGCGAAGATAAAAACGCTAATCAAACGGCTCAAAATATTGTCAATAACTTATTATTAAAATTAGATGGTTTTAAAACAAGTGACAAGAAAATTATTTTAATGGGTGGAACAAACCATTTAGAAAAAATTGATTCCGCTTTAAGAAGCCGTTTTCAAAAAGAAATTCAAATTGATTCTTTTAAAAAAGAAGAAATACCAGGTTTTTTAAAATGGTTTATGTTAAAAAATAATTACCGTTTAAGTTATCACGCCGTTAGTCATTTAGAAACTTTAGTAACAAGAGCTTTTAATCAAAAAACTTTATCTAATCGTGATTGGGTAAAATTAGTAACTGAAGCCGCTACTAATTATGATCGTTTCGCTTTTGAAAATGAAAATCATGAAGTGATGTTGCCTTCTGATTTAGATGAAGCCTTAGATAGTCTTTTAGGTATTAAGAAAACTAAAAGAGATATTTTAACTCACCGTCAGGAATGTGAAGACCAATATGCTGAATGGAAGCAAG
>NZ_JANHJP010000007.1 GCF_028595955.1 Columbia Basin potato purple top phytoplasma | reverse complement strand
TAAATCGGAACATATCAATTGCTCAAAATTCAACAAAATTTAACGAAAAAAGGTTTTTTTAATCAGTATGTCAAGAAAAGCTGCCCCTCGTGATAACGCCGTCATTGAAAACTTTTTCGGCCAAATGAAAACGATCTTAAAACATCAAAATCCTTTTTTATTTCAAAAATCTCCTGATAAAATGAAAAAATTAATCAATTATTTTCCGAAATTTTAGAATAATCAATGGATTTTAAGTAAATTAAACTATTCAAATCTATTTCAATATGTTCAAAATCTGAGATAAATTTTTAGTTAAATTAATATCAAAAATAATATAACCTTGAAAAAGGTTACTTTAATACGCCTTTTTTTAAAGAAAAATAGTAAATTAATAGCAAAGTTTATTTTCTTTTCATTTTGTTGGGAGTTTTTAACTTTTTTCACCTAACTAGATAGTGTAAAGATAAAATATTAAAAAAAATATCTTTTGAAACTGAAGAATTATTAAAAAAAGTTTAGATACTTTTTTGAACAAAAACAATATTTCTTTATTTTGAAAAGATAAGAAATTACCTATTAATTTTTAGTCTTAAAGAACAATTTTAAAAATTTAACTTGTTTAAAAAAATGAAATAGTTGGGACATATCGAATTTAAAGTTGGTAACAAAGAAGAACGTAAATCTTTTTTAGATAAACGTATTCAATAAAGACACAATCACTATAAAGAAGAAGTAAAATTATTTTTGTATTGGATAAATGAAGAAATAAATGAAGAAATAAATGAAGGAATAAATGAAGGAATAAATGAAGGAATAAATGAAGGAATAAATGAAGGAATAAATGAAGGAATAAATGAACAGTTATCTGATACAGATAAAGCTAATAGAAGGTTAGAATAATTATTGAATACTGCTGTATTGAAAATTGCAAGAAAAGAACAAAGTGAGATTGACATGGGGATCATTTATACTATTCTTTTAAACAAGTTTATAATAATATTAAGTCTGAATTAAATACAAAATTATATGAACATTATAATGAAATAAATAATGAAATATTAAATATTTCTCGTTGATTATTTTTATTTAAAAGAAAATTTTGAATATGACAATAACTTTTGAATTTTAAAAAAAAATTTTATTAGGTAGAATTTTGACAAAAGATAACTTTTTTAAATTTTAGGATTGCAATAAATAAAAGAAAAATATTTAGTTCAAAAATAAAAGAATTTATTTTTTCTAAAAAAAACATATTTTATTCATATTTTTTAATTTATTTTAATTTTTAAAAAAGATTTTATGAATTTTATAATTTGCATTATTTTTAATATTTTAAATTTTAAAATTAATTTTTTTATTTATTTGTATTTTATTGTTTATAATTATAACTAGTAGTAATTTTTAAATTATATTACTATTATTATATTTTATTGTTATACTTTATTTTTCTCATTATTATATTTTTTATCATTTATTTTATTTTTAATTAGTATTTGTTTAAATTTTTATTATTTTTTAAAAATTTAGTTATACAAAATAAAAATAAATTATGAGGTGGTAATTGAATATATTATGACAAATAAAGGTTACAAGAAACAATTTCAAATTGTAATAATAGTTTTTTTAATAGTTATATTACTTTATTTAATTTATTTTTTTATTCTTAAAGAATCAACAGACAAAAATAAAGTAGATACACCAAATACAAAAACAACCGATATACAAGAAGAAGTTTATGAACCGATTAACCAACAATTATTTGATGATGACATTTCATATCCATATTCTGATACAACAAAATTACCTAATGAAAGTGATTTTTTTAAAAAGATAAATATAAATCCGGATACACAAAAATGTTATTATAAAATTGAGAATTTAAAAGGAAAACCTGAAGAAGAATTTCAAATGAATATGAAAGATATCTTAAATTTACTTAAACAAAAACCTGCTATAATTTTTAATTTAAAGAATACAGAATTAAAACCTAATTCAACTATAAATTTATTAAAAGATGAATCAGGAGCAGAACGTAATTTATACAATTATAAAGAATTAGGTGATTTAAAATTACAATTAAAAAAAAGAGTAAGCTCTATGGGCGAAAAACAATATCTTCAAGTATATTTATCATATAATAAACAACCATTATTTCCAGTAAGCGAGTACTTTTATGAAAATTATCCTAAAATTAATTTAGTAACAAATAATTTAACATTATATAAAGCAACTTGATTTTTCTGATTATTAATAAATAAAATTTTAATACAAAAAGATTAGTTTTTACAACTATTCTTTTTTTTGTTTACAAAATAAAAATGATCATGATTCATTTATAAACATTATTATAAATAATTGACATTGAATCAATTTATTTATATAATTAATTGTGTTGATTTTTTTAATTTTAAATGTTGAAATTATAAATTTCTTTTTTAGAATTTAAAAAAAAAAAAAATCGAATAATTAAAGAAAGAATAAAATAATTTTTATGAAGAATATTAAAATTTTTGGTTTAAATTTGTTTATATTTCTAGGTATTATTTGTATTGCAGGTTTAAATATTCTTTTAATAAAGTCGAATCCAAACGATATAAATACACTTTGGCATCCTTTATTAACGCCTTTACTTATTATGATGTCTTTAGGTATTTCGTTAAATTTTATTGGCGAAAAAATTCCTTTTTTTAATAAATTTGGATTAGGATTTTTACTTTGTATTCTTGTACCTTCTTTATTGGTATATAAAGGGATTATTAACAAAGATATAAGTAGCAAATTTAATGAATATTTTTTTAATAAACCAAAAAAATCTGGCGAAGTTGGTATTCAGTTTTCTCAATTTTTTATTACTATAGTTATTGCGGGTAGTATTTTGAGTGTAGATCAAAATTTATTAAAAAGATCTATGTTACGTTTTATTCCTTTAACTTTAATAGCTGTTTTGGGGGCTTTAATTGTAACTGGTATTTTAGGATGGTTATTAAAAGTTCCTTGCCCATCAGCCTTTGCACATAAAAGTCAAGGTTCTTTTTGGGATTCTATTTTTTTTATTTTTGCCCCTTTGACAAATGGCGGAACTAATTTAGGAATAAATGGTTTCGCTAATAATGTTTATCTTAAAGCATTTAAACCAGAATTGAATAACGATGATATAAGAAGTATTATTATAGCTCCTTTAATACTTGCTAGAGTTTTAAGTATTTTTTTCGCAGGACTTTTATATGTTTTATTTGATAAAACTAAATATAGCGGAAACGGAAATTTAGAAAATAAAAAAATATCGGTTAAAAAACCTATTAATAAACCTTTAGAATATCTAAATTTAGGAAGTGGTTTATTAATTATTTTCGCTTTATATTCTTTAGGCATTATGGTTAATTTTATGTTATTTAGTAAAATGGATGCCATGGTATATGTTATTATTTTCTTGATATTAATAAAAATATTTCATTTAATTCCTCAAATTTATCAAGATTATGTTTCGCAAGCTGGAAAATTTATGTCTACTAATTTTACTGCTCCTATTTTAGCTGGATTAGGCTTAACTATAAAATTTGAAGTATTAAGAGAATGTATTTTAAAATGGCATATTTTTTTATTAGTGAGTGTTTCATTGTTAGTAGTTATCGGACTAACATTTATGTTAGCTAAATCTTTTGGTTTTTATCCGTTAGAGGCGTCTTTAACATCTGGTTTATCTTCTTATAGTGTCGGAGGAACCGGTAATATAGGGATTATGTCTATAAGTCATAGAATGGATTTATTACCGTTTGCTATGATAGCTACTAGAATAGTGGGTCCTCTTATGTATATTATTTACACTTTTGGTTTTCAATATATATACATGAATTAAATTTTTATAATATAGAATATTTTTTTATTAAAAAAACCAACTTGAAAGTTGGTTTTTTTCTTTTAAAAGATGTTTATTTTTCTCATCATGATATTATTTTACATATGATTTGAAGTTATTTTTATATTTTTATTTTTTATAAGGAAAATAATATTTTTTAAAAGATTTTAACAAAAAAATGAAACGAAAATCATTTAATTTAAATGGATCAAAAATGAATGATTCATATGATAAAAAAATTTCATATTTTTTCCATTTTTATTGAAAGTAAATTTTTTATTTTTGTTATTATTGTTTATATAATAATATAATATATTTATGTAACTAAAATCATTTTTTGAAAATAATATATATATAATTAAAAAAACTTTTATTGTATCCATGCCAAAATAAAAAGGAGTACATTTGAATGTATCAAAATATTAAAGAATTAAATCAAATACTTAATGAAATAGAAACAAACATAATTCAAGATTTAAAACAAATTAATGAAATAAAAAAAATATCAGAATTAGAAATAAAATATTTTGGCAAAAAAGGAATTTTTATAGAACTTTTAAAAAAAGTTAATTTTTTTGATTTAGATATTCAGAAAAATTTAAAAAAAGTTATTTTTTTATCTAAAAAAAAAAATATTACTTTAATTAAAGAAAAAAAAATTTTTTTAGAAAACCAAATTTTAAATAATAAATTAAAAAAAGAAAAAATAGATATTACTTTACCTGCTTTTAAGTTTCCTAAAGGTTGTATGCATCCTTTAAACCAAACTTTGAAAGAAATAGAACAATTTTTTTTGAGTTTAGGTTATTCTATTCATGAAGGTAAGGAAATAGAAACAGATTTATATAATTTTGAAATGTTAAATATGACTAAAGATCATCCTTCTAGAGATATGCAAGATTCTTTTTATTTAAAAAACAATTCAGAATATCTTTTGAGAACCCATACTTCAGCCGTTCAAATTCAAACTATGTTAAAATTTCCTAATCAACCTTTAAAAATTATTTCATCAGGAAAAGTTTATAGAAGAGATAAAGATGATGATACTCATAGTCATCAATTTACTCAATTAGAAGGTTTTGTGATTGATTTAAATATAAGTTTAATAGATTTAAAAGAAATTATTTCTTCTTTTATAGAATATATTTTTGGCAATGAACAAAAATTTAGATTTCGCACTTCTTATTTTCCTTTTACTAAACCTAGTATTGAAGTTGATTTAATCATGGAAGGCCCTGATCAAAAAAAATTTTATTTAGAAATACTGGGGGCTGGATTGATTCACCCTAAAGTTTTATCTAATGGAGGTTTTGATAATCAAAAATATAGTGGTTTTGCTTTTGGTATGGGCATCGAACGAATTACAATGTTAAAATATAATATAAAAAATATTAGATCTTTTTATAATAATGATATTCGTTTTTTAAATCAATTTGTTTGATTTTTTCAAAAAAATAACTCAAATTATATAAATTTTTAAAGGATATAAAAAATGATAATTAACGAAAAAAAATTAAAAAAATATCTTTCTCTTGAAAATTATGATTTCAATGAATTACAGGATTTAATTAATAATAATATTACCGAAATTAATACATGTTCCGTGTTGGAACCTAATAATCATTTAATAATAGGTCAAATTGTTAAATTCGAAAAAATTCCTGATTCCAAAAAACTTTCTTTAGTTACTGTTGATATTAAAAATACTTGTTTAAAAATTATTTGTGGTGCTTCTAATTTAGTTCAAGGCAAAAAAGTAGCAGTAGCTACTATTGGAGCCTATTTAAAAACTATTAAAATTAGTATTCAACAAAAAAATATTTTAGGTATAGAATCACAGGGAATGATTTGTTCTGCTCAAGAATTAGGTTTAAATTCTGATGTTTTAATAGAAGAAGAAAAAAAAGGAATTTTACTTTTAGATGATGATGCTCCTATTGGCGAAAATGTTTTAGATTATTTGAATTTAAGAGGTTTTTTTTTAAAATTAAATATTACTCCTGATAGAGGAGATCTTTTATCTTATATAGGTTTTGCTAAAGATTTAAAGGCTATTTATAACAAAGTTAAATTAAATGATTTTGATTCGTCATCAGAATATATTCAACAAACCAAAAATCCTTTTCAAATTCAAATTCAAAACGATCATTGTCAAGAATATCATATGCTTTATATGGAAAATGTTAAAGTAACAACATCTCCTTTATGGTTGAGAAGTTTTCTTTTTAATCATAATATAACTCCTGTTAATAATATTATAGATATTACAAATCTTGTTTTACTAGAATACGGTATTCCTTTAGATATTTTGGATGTGTCTCATTTAAATGAAAATCAAATTCAAATTAGAAACACTTTTGAAGCAGAAGTGAATAATTTGTTTATTTCAGATAAAAATATTTCGTTAGATAAAGAAGATATTGTTGTGGCTAGCGGTTCAAAAATTTTATCTCTTTTAGGTGCCCCTACTTCTTTGTTCAATATTCTTAATAAAAATACTCATAAAATTATTATTAGTTCTTATTATTTAAATTCTTCTTATATTACTAAAACGAATAAAAAATTTAATAAAAAAAATGAAAAAAATTTACACTTAAATAGAAGTATTGATTCTTCTTTAATTTTTCAAGCTTTAAAGAGAGCTGGATTTCTTTTACAACAATTAAATAAAGAATTTATTATTTCTGATATTGTGTCTCAAAAAATTAAATATCATCAAAATCCTGACATATCTTTATCTTTAGATTTTATTAAAAACAAAATAAGTGTAGATTTATCTTTAGAAGAAGTTCAGATGTTTTTAAAAAAATTAGATTATGAAATATACATATTGAATAACAAGATGTTAAAAGTTAAAGCACCTTTAAGACGTTATGATGTTTTGATACCTGAAGATGTTTGTTCTGATATAATAAGAGTATACGGATTTAATAAATTACAAAGAACAATTATAAATCCTCCGCAAAATTATTTAATAAATAAAAAAAGAGAAATATTATATAAATTAAAAGATTTATTAACTTATTTAGGTTTTTACGAAATTATTACTTATAATTTAGTTAGTTTTAAAAATTTTAATTTATTTTCACAAAATAAAGATCATTTACAAGTAGCTAAACCTATTTCTCAAGAAAATATTGTTTTAAGACAATATTTAAGTGGTAGTATGATTGAAACTTTAAGTTATAATCAAACACATAATAATTATAATAATGCCTTTTTTGAAATAAGTAAAGTTTATTTACCTCAATCAGAACAATTACATTTATCCTTAGGTTTAAGTGGTAATATCAGTTCATTCGGATGGAGTAATCCCAATAATATAGTTGGTTCTTTTTTTGTTTTAAAAGGGGTTTTAGAACGAATAGGTTTATTATTAGATTGTAAATTAGATTTACAACAAACTTCTTCTTATATTAGTTTGCATCCTGGTAAACAAGCCAATATTTTATACAAAAATAAAAAAATTGGTTTTATTGGAGAGGTTCATCCTGTTGTAAGAGAATCATATAATTTAAAAGATAGTTTTCTTTTAGAAATTATTTTAGATAATAATTTGTTGGATAATTCTAAAAAATTTATTTTTGAAGAAATTACTAAATTTCCTTCTATTATCAGAGATTTAAGTTTTTTTGTTTCAAAAAAATATTCTTTTCAAGAGATTTTTCAAACTTTAAAAAACGAGATGTCTGATATTATCATTAAATGCGAATTATTAGATCTTTATGAAGATAATCAATCATCTTCAGAAGAACATTCTTTATCTTTTCGTTTTGTTTTTAATAACAAAAATAAAAGTTTATTTAAAGAATCTGTTAATAATATTATGACTCGAATAGAAGAAAAAATAAAAACAATTTATAAAGCTAAGTTAAGATAATTAAAAAATAGTACGGAGAAAAATATTAATTTGCGTAAAGGTATTATAATTGAATTTTTAATAAAAAAATATGTAGTTGTTGATTTAGAAACAAAACAAAAAATACATGCCCAAACTAAAGGTAAAATTAAATATCATGATTCTAAAAAAGAAACAGATAATAGTTTAGATTATTCTAAAATAAAAATTGGAGATTTAGTTTTATATGAAGTTAAAGATGACCAATTTTTAATTGATAGTATCTTACCTCGTTCTAATTCATTAAATAGACCAAATATAAGTAATATTACTCAAGTTTTTTTGGTATTTTCTTTAGTACAACCTAAATTTCAATTTAAACTATTGGATAAATTTTTACTTATTTTAAAAAAATTTCAATTAAAAATTATTTTAATTTTTACAAAAATAGATTTAATTTCTGAATCTGAATTAATTTTATTCAAAAATAAAATATCTTATTACAATAAGTTTTGTCCTATTTATTATATAGATAGTAAACATAGATATGGTTTGAATAATTTATATCCTTTTTTTGCTAATGAAATAACTATTTTAGCAGGCCAAACAGGAGTAGGCAAATCGACTTTAATTAATGCTTTAACTTCTTTGAATTTGAAAACTCAAGAAATTTCCAAATATTTAAATAGAGGCAAACATACTACTAAAAATTCTAAATTATTTTTTTTTCATGAAGGTTATATCGCTGATACTCCAGGCTTTTCTAAATTAGATTTATTAGCTTTTAAAACTGAAGAAATTAAAAATTTTTATGATGATTTTTTAATATTCGCAGAACAATGTTTTTTTGGTTATAGTTGTTTACATATTAAAGAAGATAAATGCAAAGTAAAAGAAGCTTATTATAATAATTTAATCTCTCCTATTCGTTATCGTAATTATTTATCTTTTATTGAAGAAATAAATAAAAAGAAAAAATAACAATAAAATTATTTTTTATTATTATTATGGTATTGAAAAAATATTTTTAAAAATTCTTATTCAAAGGTTCAAATATGAATTTAGATGAAATAAATGAAAGAAAAAAAAAGATTCGTAATTTTTCCATTATTGCACATATAGATCATGGTAAATCTACTTTAGCTGATAGAATATTAGAAATTACAAATACGATTCAAAAAAGAGATATGAAAGATCAAATTTTAGATTCTATGGATCTAGAAAGAGAAAAAGGGATAACTATTAAATTAAATACATCAGAAATTCATTATACAAATCAAAATAATGAAGATTATATTATGAATTTAATTGATACTCCAGGACATATTGATTTTAATTATGAAGTATCTCGTTCTTTAGCTGCTTGCGAAGGAGTTCTTTTGATTGTTGATGCCACCCAAGGTATTCAAGCTCAAACTTTAACTAATGTATATTTAGCTTTAGAAAATAATTTAACAATTATTCCTGTCTTAAATAAAGTAGATTTGCCTATGGCCGATGTAGAAAAAACTAAAAAAGATATTCAAGACAAATTAAATTTAGATCTTGATAAAATGGTTATTGCAAGTGGTAAAACAGGTTTGGGTGTTACACAAATTTTAGAAAATATTATCAAATATATTCAACCTCCTCAAGGAGACGCTAAAAAACCTTTACAAGCTTTAATTTTTGATTCTGTTTTTAACTCTTATAAAGGTGTTATCCCTTCTATTCGTGTTTTCAATGGTATTATAAAAAAAGGAGATAAGATACGTTTTATTTCAAGTCAAGCTACTTATGAAGTTATGGAAGTGGGTATTTTTAGTCCTAAACCCATTAAAAAAGATTTTTTAGCAGCTGGCGATGTTGGTTATTTAAGTGCTTTTATTAAGAATATTGATGATGTACGTGTAGGTGATACTATTACTTTAAGTCGAGATCATCAAGTACCTGCTTTACCTGGATATCGTAAAATCAATCCAGTTGTGTTTTGCGGTCTTTATCCTGCTGATTTAAAAAAATACGGTCATTTACAACAAGCTTTGCAAAAATTAAGATTAAATGATTCTTCTTTGACTTATGAAAAGGAAAGTTCTAAACTTTTAGGAGTCGGTTTTAGAATTGGTTTTTTAGGACTTTTACATATGGAAATCATTCAAGAAAGAATTATTAGAGAATTTGGTATTGAGGTTATTATTACAGCGCCTTCAGTACTTTTACATATCTATCAACCTAATAATAAAAAAATTATTGTAGATAATTTAGCTAAATGGCCTGCTAATCAATTAATTGAACGCATTGAAGAACCTTATATTCAAGCTTTTTTAACTTTACCTGAAATTTATATTGGACCAGTAATGGAACTTTCACAAAGTAAAAGAGGTCAATTGCAAGATATTCAGTATTTAAACCATAATAGAGTTATGTTAAAATACTTGTTGCCTCTTTCAGAGGTTATTTATAATTATTTTGACAAATTAAAATCTTCTACTCAAGGTTATGCTTCTTTTGATTATCAATTAGACCAATATTATCCAAGTAAATTAAAAAAAATAGATATTTTATTAAATTCTGAAATAGTTGATTCATTATCTTTTATTAGTCACGAAACTTTTGCTTATCAAAAAGCTAAAATTATTTGTCAAAAATTAAAAGATTTGATTCCGAAACAAATGTTTGAAATAATTATTCAAGCTGCTATAGGTAAAAAAGTAATCACAAGAGAAACTATTAAATCTATGCGTAAAAATGTTATTGATAAATGTTATGGCGGAGATGTTAGTAGAAAGAAGAAATTATTAGCTAAACAAAAAAAAGGTAAAAAAAAGATGAAATCTTTAGGTAAAGTAATGTTACCTCAGAAAGCTTTTTTAGCTATTTTATCAAGTGATAGCAATAAATAATTTAGAAAATATTTTGTTTATTTAATAAAGGGAAAGCATAATGACAAATTTAATAGAATTAAAAAATATTAATAAAATAATTAATAATCAAATTATTTTGAATGATATTAATTTAGAAATAAAAGAAAATGAATTTGTAACTTTATTAGGTCCTTCTGGTTGCGGCAAAACCACTCTTTTAAAAATTATTGGTGGTTTAGAAAATATGAGTAGTGGTGATATTTTATTTAACGATCAAAGTATTATAGATTTACCACCTCATAAAAGATTAATTAATACAGTTTTTCAAAAATATGCTTTATTTCCTCATTTAAATGTTTTTGAAAATATTGCTTTCGGTTTAAGACTTAAAAATTTTAACAAAAAATATAAAGATAAAATCTTAAATTTAAAAATTCAAAAAACAGAAAAAATAAAACAAATAAAAAAAGAATATCAATCGAAGATTGATAAAATTAGTTTAAATATATTACAAAAAAAAAATAAATCTTTTTTTTCTTTTTTGAAGAGATTTTTTTTTCAGACAACAAATCCTGAAATAAATCAATTAAAAATAGAATTTAAAAGTAAAAAATTAGCTTTAGTGCAAAAATATTCTCAAGAAATATCTAAATTACAAGCTAAAATTTTATCTCCAAAACAAAGAGAATTATTTATTGAAGAAAAAGTTTTATATTATTTAAAATTAGTAGGTTTAAAAGGATTAGAATATAGGGATATTAGACAATTATCAGGAGGACAACAACAAAGAGTAGCGATAGCTCGAGCTTTAATTAATAAACCTAAAGTTCTATTATTAGATGAACCTTTAGCAGCATTAGATTTAAAATTAAGACAAGAAATGCAATATGAATTAAAAGAAATTCAAAAAAATTCAGGTATTACTTTTATTTTTGTTACTCATAATCAAGAAGAAGCTTTAACTATGAGCGATAAAATAGTAGTTATTAATCAAGGAGAAATTCAACAAATAGGCACACCTCAAGATATTTATAACGAACCTGCTAATAAATTTATAGCTAAATTTATAGGTGAATCTAATTTAATCTCAGGTATTATGAAACAAGATTTTTTAGTTTTTTTTGATGATAAAGAATTCCAATGTGTAGACTCTGGTTTTATGAAAAATCAAGAAGTAGATATTGTTATTCGTCCTGAAGATATTGATATTGTAGCTTCTAAAAAAGGATTATGCGAAGGAGTTGTTAATTATGTTTTATTTAAAGGAGTTCATTGGGAAGTTAATGTTAAAACTAAATATCGTAACTATATTGTTCATACAACTGATTATGTCGAGGTTAATACTCAAGTAGATATTTTTTTTAATCCAGAAGATTTACACATTATGGAGGTATGGTAATTAAAATGTTTTCTTATAATATCTCAACTAACAAAGGAAATAAATTTTATAAATATTTAGCAATTCCTTATTTTATTGTTCTTGTGTTGTTTGTTTTGATTCCTATATATATTATTTTTTTGGATTCTATTCAAGAAATTAATTCAAATAATTTTTTCCATGTTTCTTTTACTTTTAAACATTATTATAATTTTTTCGTTAATACAAGTTTTATTTATGTATTATTTCGTTCGATGATAATAACATTTATATCAACTTTTTTTCTTGTTTTAATTTCTTATCCTCTTGCTTATATCGTTTCTAAATGTAAATTTTCAATACAATCTATTTTAATTTTATTGATTAATGGTACAATGTGGGTTAATATAATTTTAAAAACTCATTCTTTAGTTAATATTTTATCTTTAATAGATAAAATTTTTTCTATAAATTTATTAGAAACTAATATAGCGATGTTTATTGGTTTTGTTTATTTATTTCTTCCTTATATGTTTTTATCTATTTTTCTAAGTATTTCTAAAATAGATCCTAATTTAATTGAATCTGCTAAAGATTTAGGAGCTAATGATAAACAAATTTTTAAAAAAATAATTTTTCCTTTATCTATTCCAGGATTAAATACTGGTATCATTTTAGTTTCTTTGCAAATTTTAACTAATTTAGTAGTTCCTAAATATTTAGGACCAACTACTATTACTGTTATTAGTGAGTTGATCGAAAATAAAACTTTTTTAAATGGTGATACCAAAGGTGCTTGCGCTATTGCTATTAATTTAACTTTTTTAATTCTTTATATTTTAATTTTTTATAAGAAGAATCAATTTAATAAAACATATAAACCTAATGTTCAAAATAAATAAAAATAAAATAGCTTTTATTTATTTAATTTTGATTCTTCTTTTTATTTATTTACCTATTATATCTTTGATTATTTTTTCTTTTAATGATAGCAATGGTAGAATTTCTTCTTTGGTACATTTTCATAAATTTGGTTTTAAATGGTATCGTAGAATTTTAGAAGATTCAGCTATTAAATCTTCAATATTTATTACTTTTAAAATAGCTTTTTTATCTACAATCATTTCTACTTTTATAGGTACTTTAGCAGCTATTTCTTTAATTAATTATAAAAAAAAATGGCGCAATTTTATAATTAATACAAATCAATTTTCTATCATTATACCAGAAATCATTAACGCTTTAGCTTTGTTTATATTTTTTAGCTACATTGGTTTAAATAATAGTTTTTTGAGGATGTTATTAGCTCATATTTCTTTTAGCATTCCTTATGTTTTGATTTCTGTATATGCTAAATGTTCTACTTTAGATACATATTTAATAGAAGCAGCTTATGATTTAGGAGCTACTCCTTTCCAAACTCTTACTAAAATTATTTTACCTCAGTTAAAGGATGTTATGATAGCTAGTGCTGGGATTGCTTTCGCATTATCTTTTGATGATTTTATTATTTCTTATTTTGTAGGAGGTTCAGATTATCACAATATATCAGCTTATATTTATAGTTTAAAAGGAACAATTAATCCTACTATTAACGCTGTATCTTCTGTTTTTATTTTATTCATTTTATCTAAAATAATATTCGATTTAAGAAAATTAAGAAAAGATTCTGTTTATAAATGAAAAAAAAATTTATTTGGGTTATTTTTATTATTTCTGTTTTATTTCTGTTTTGTTTTATTTTTTATAAACTGAATCAAAACAAAAACAATAATAAAAAAGTTATTGTTTTATTTAATTGGGGAGAATATATTGATCCATCAATTATTAATGAATATAATCAGCAATCTAATCAATTTATTATCAAACAAAGTTTTTTCTCTTCTAATGAATTAGCTATTAATAAAATTAAATCTGGTAATCAATATGATATCGCTATTTTAAGTGAGTACGCCATTGAACAATTAAAAGAACATAATTTAGAAGAAATAGATTGGAGTCAACTACAACAAACACCATTATCATATAATTTATCATTCAAAGACTTTATAGAAAAGAAAATAGATAATGAAAATACAAAAATATCAAAGTATACTATTCCTTATTTTTGGGGTAATTTAGGCTTCTTATATAATACAAATCGAATTAGTTTAAACGAATTAATTAATAATAAATGGGTTAATTTAATCAAAAATCCTAAATTTAGGGTTGCTTTATATAATAATGCTTTTGAAGGTATTTTTATAGGTTTAAAAGCTACTAATGGAAATATCAGTGTTAATTCAGAAGAAGAAATACAAAAAGCTAAAGATTGGTTAATAAATTTAAAAAAACAAAATATTAATTTATCTTTTATTACTGATCAATTATTAGATCGAATGAGAATAAAAGATAATGAATATTACGATATTGCTGTATCTTATTCTGGGGATGCAAGATTTTTAATGAAACAAAATCCTAATTTAGGATATTATTCATTTAATGATGATCGTAATGATGAGGAGTCAAAAAATAAAGGGACTAATATTTGGTTTGATGGGATAGTTTTACCTAAAAATAGTAATAAAAAAGGTGCTTATGATTTTATTAAATTTATTTTACAAGAAGATAATAGAAAAAAAAATAATGAATTTATTGGGTATGATTCTCCATATGATGTTGATGATGAAGAACAAAAAGATGAACGCCGATTAACAATAAATTTAAAAAAAGAAGATAAAATATATAAATATAACGAAACATATAAAAAACAAATTAGCGAAGCTTGGAATCAAGTTTATGCTTATCCTGATCCTAAAGATAAAAATCTCATTATTTTAATTTTCATTATTTTATTTTTATTTGTTTTAATATATATTTTTTTTAGACAATGATTTTTACAAAAAAAATAAAACAAATATTTGAAATTTTATAAAATACTATAAAATTTAAGTATAAAGAGTCAAAACCTAAAAAAGTATTATTGCTTTTTTCAGATTTTTTTATTTTTTATTTAAGATTATGAATATTTTGAAATTATATTTTTGAATATTCAATTTTTCGGAGTTATTTTTCATTTTTTTTAATTATTATATTTAATATTTATTTAAAAACCAACCAAAATTTTTATTTTTTTGATATAAATAATTTCTACCATAGTCAGTTAAAATTAATTCTTGATTTTTTTGTATTATATATTTTAATTGAATTGCTTTTCGTAAACATGTTTGGTAACGATCTGAAGACCATTTTAAATCATTCTGAACATCTTTTATATAATTTGTTTTATTTTGGATAAAATGATTATCTAAGTGTTTTAATAAAATTATTATCATAAAAGATTTTTTCTGAAAATAATTTTTTATTATTTGACTTAAAATGCCTTTTTTAGGTTCTAAACAAAGAACCAGTAACAAAATAATTAAAATTATTAAAGAAATTAGTCCAGATACAGGTAAATCGAAATAAATACCTAAGTAATAACCTAAACTAGTGCTTACAAAAGATAACCATAAAGATAACAACCAACAATGAAATAATTTTTTAGTTAATAATATAGATGTTGCGGCAGGACCTATCATACAAACGATAGTCGTTATTGAACCAACTATATCAAAAGAAATGACAGCCGTTAAAGAAGCTAGAGTCATTAAAGCATAATTTATTATAAGCGAAGAAAAACCTAAAATATTTGATAGAGAAGGATCAAAAATAAAAATTTTTAATTCTTTATAAAAAATAATAACAAAACATAAATTTAAGATTAAAACAGGAACTATTTTATAAAGTTGTTCGATATAAGTTAATTCTATATTACCTAAAAAAACAGCATCATTATCTATGTGGATATTTCTAATATAAATACTAATAATAATTATAGCTAAAGAAAAGAAAAAAGTAAAAACAATCCCGATAGCTGCATCTTTTGAAATTTTACTATTATTTTTTATTAATTCTATTAAATAAACAGTTAAAATTCCTATTAAAGTTGCTCCAATAATTAAAAAAGGAGAATTTAAATCACCTATTATTAAATAGGCTATTACAATTCCTAGTAAAACACTATGACTGATAGCATCTATAACCATAGAAACTTTTTTTAAAATTAAAAAAATCCCTAAATTAGCTAAAGATAAAGAACATAAAATTAAAATACAAAAAACATCTATTTCAAAAGATTCTAAAATTTTACTTATTATATTCATGATTCAATTTTACCATTTATTAAATCTTCTACTAATTGGATCCCTTTGGCAGTAATTATTATTTTATTTTCTTTTTTATATAAATATTTTTCTTGAAATAGAAAAGAATCTATTTCAGTCGTTTCATCACATTTTATATTATTATAAAAATGAATTAATTTTTTGAATTTTTTAATTTTATTTTGATATTTTTTTTGTTTGAAATGTTTTCTTAATATTCCATGTTTAGGTGCTAATAAACAAGTGAAAAAAATAAAAATAACGTTTATTACTATAATAATAGGTCCTGTAGGCATATTTTCTATATGAAGATTAATCATTATGCCAATAAAATTAGATAAAAAAGCGATTATAGAAACTATTATAATATTTGTTAATAATTTATCACTTATATGACGTGCGATAACTCCTGGCATAATTAAAAAAGCACTAGTTAAAATAATTCCTGTTATTTTTAAACTAATTATAACTAATCCGATTAATAAAGTATTTAAAATAACTTTAATAATAGTATTGCTGAAACCTATACTTTGAGCAAAAACTTCATCAAAAGTAAAAATTTTGAATTCTTTCCATAATAATATTATGACGAAGAGAGAAATAAAAGTAATTATTGCAATAATTATCACATTCTCTGTAGAAATTAAAGCGATCTGTCCTAATATAAATTTTTCCAAAACTGCAATAGAAGAATCTTCAGTTTCTTTTTGAGCATAAGCTATTAAAACATTTCCTAAACCAAAAAAAGAAGTTAAAATTAAAGATAATATAGTATCTGATTTTATTTTAGAATATTTTTTAATAATTTCTATTAAAAATAAAGATATTATTGAGGCTCCGAATGCACCTAACCAAATAACCCATTCGCTAGTGGAACGAAAACAAATATAAGACAAAGCAATCCCTGGAAGAACAGTATGCGATAGCGCATCACCTATTAAAGATTTTTTTTTTAAATTAAATAAAATACCTAAAATACCAGATATTATTCCTAATAAAACAGAGCCTATAAAAATTTTTATAACAGTATAACTTTTTAATAAATTAAAAAAGGAGATTAAATCGATCATATTTATATAATTTGGCCTTTCTTATGATCTTATTTTTTATATTTTTTTATTTAATTGATAATTTTTATATGTTTTTTTGATATTTTCGGCATTAAATATTTGTTGAGTTTCTCCACTAGCTATTTTTTGAATATTTAACAAAATAACATGATCAAAATATTGATTAACAGTTTCTAAATCATGATGAACCACAATAATAGTTTTTTGTTTTTTTTGTAATTCTTTTAAAACATTTATAATTTTTTTTTCTGTTTGAACATCTACTCCTTGAAAAGGTTCATCCATGAAATAAATATCCCCTTCTTGAGCTAAAGCCCTTGCTAAAAACATTCTTTGTTGTTGTCCGCCAGAAAGTTCTGAAATTTGGCGATCTTTAAGTTCGATCATCTCTACTTTTTCTAACGACTCTAAAACTATTTGTTTATCTTTTGCAGTGGGTCTTTTAAACCACCCTAAATGTCCATACCTACCCATCAAAACAACATCAAAAACAGTAGTAGGAAAATCCCAATCTATAGAATTTCTTTGCGGTACATAAGATATTTGTTTCCTTATTTGTTTATATTTTTTATTATAAAATAAAATTTCGCCTGAAACTTTAGGAATAAGTTCTATTAAAGTTTTTATCAAAGTAGATTTCCCTGCTCCATTAGGACCTAAAACAGCCGTTAAAGAACTTTGATAAATATCAATATCTATATCCCATAAAACAGGTTTTAGATTGTAAGCTACAGTTAAATCTCTTATTTTAATTGATATTTCTTTTTTCATAATAAATTTTCCTCTATAACTCTTAAATTATTTAAAAAAGCACCTATATAAGTAGAATGTTTATATTGTTTGCCGCCAAATTCTTCTTTTTTATCATTTGCTCCTAAAGAATCAGAATATAATTCTACATCAGGTATTCTGATTGGTTCTAAACCTTTTTGTTTTTTTAAAGTATCAACTTCTTCTTTTAAACTTTCTAAAGAATTTTTTGGCATTGAACTTTCTGTAAATATAGCTTTTACATTGTTATCAGCTAATTCTTTGGCTAAATTTATTATTGTTGATGTACTTGCTTCTGTTTGAGTAGAAATTCCCTGAATTGATTTTAATTCAAAAGAACAATAATGATATTCAGAAAAATTTTGCCAATAAGAAAAAGCGTCATGAGCTGTTACTATGATAAATTTATTTTTTCCGTTGTTTTCTATTTTTTCTTTTAATTTTTTCATTTTCTCTATAATATAATACCTAGTTTTTTTTAATTCTGTCTGGAAAATTTTCAAATTATTATCTAATTTATCTTGGCCTTCTTTTGATAGAATTATTGTTTTTATTTGTTCTTTTAATTTACCGACTATTTTTATCCATAAATCAATATTAAACCAGATATGAGGATCACAATCTTTTGAATTTTCTTCTGTTAATTTATCTTTTTTTTCTAAACTTTCTTCTCCTGCTTTCCAGAATTTACTACTGGTATTTTTAGATAAAAGTTGATCAAAAGCTTCTAACATTTTAGCTTCTAAATGCAAACCATTTACAATTAATAAATCAGCTTTTTTTATTTTATTACGATCTGATAACTTAGTTTTATAATTATGAGGATCTATTCCGATACCCATTAAAACGTCAATAGAAATATTTTCTATTTTTTGATATTCCAATTTAGGATCTTCTTCTTCATCTACATCTCCAATTAAATGTTTAACTGCATCATATAACATTGTAGTTGTTGTAAGAATTTTTTTGTCTTGATTATTGTTTTCTTTATTTAATGTGAATAAGCTATAGATAGGAATGATCAAAATAAAAGAAGTAACGGAAATAATAATTAAAAAATTATAAAAATATTTTCGAAATATTTTCGACATTATAATATTTTTATCCTTTCATATATATTTTTTTATAAAATTTTATTATTTTAAATTTGATAAAATTAACTATATAATAAAAATTGAGTATTTAAAATTAATTAAGAATATTATTTTTTTATATTAAATGATTTGTTTTTAACAATGAAATAAAAAAATGGTTTATTCGATGGGTTGTTGTTACGATTATATAAAAATATTTTTTTGAAAAAAGAAATATTTTTATTATATTAATAAAATATTTTAGAGAGTAGTTTTTAAGTTCAAAATTAATTCGTATTAAATCTATTTGTATAAGTTATTATATCATAATTTATATTAATAAAATATTTTTTCAAATTAAATAATTAAAAGAAATTTTTTTTATTAAAATTGAATGAATATTTTTTTGATAAAAATTTTTTTATTTCTTCATTTAAACTTTTTTCAATTTTAATTAATAATAAAAAAAAGGAGTCAATTTTATTAAAAATAGAAATAATTTTTTTAGTAATTTACTCAAAAAATTTAAAAAAAATATTATGATTATTTTAATTTTTTTGTTTTCTGTTTTATTTTTTTCTATTATAGTCTTTATAAAGTATGGTGTTGAACATAAAAAAACATTGTTAAAACCAAATAAGACAATTACAGATTATTTTCGATCGCCTCAAAAAAAAGCATTATTATCGAAATTTGATAATAATTTGGTTAAAATATTATCTTATTTAGGGCTAAACCAATTTGTTATAGGATTAACAGATAAGAAAATCCCAAAGTATGAAACTATTTTTTTAGGGGATCCTGAATTGTTTATGTTAAAAGTTTTTAACGGTAAATTAAATACATCTTCAACTCCTTTAATACAAGGTATTATTGATTTTTTATCTCTTAAATTAAAAAAAAATATAAAATTGTTTATTAATGATAAATTAGAATTAGGCAATATTATTGAAAGTTATTCAAAAAATGATGTTTTAAATTTAAAAATAAAAAATGATAAAGATCATTTTTTTATAAATTCTTTTGAAGATACTAAAGGCGACGGGTATTGTTTTTTTCATTCTATTATTTATTTAATAGAAAAAGAAATACCTGATTGGCAAAATATTGTTTTTTTAGATATCGATAATCAACAAATTTTAACAGAGGAACAAATTCAAAAAAAGATGTTCGATTATAAATCAAAATATTCAGTTTAACTTATATATTAAAATATAAATAATTTTAAAATTTCTTAATCTGAACCAAAATATTTATTCAATAATATTTTGATTTATTTATTTTAATTTAAACTTATTAATAAATTAATAATTTGTTTATTTCAAAAAAATTTAATTTGGGATATTAACGTTAATGTTATAATTAATGTTGTTAATATTTGGTAATAATTTGACAATTTAGAAAAAGTGAATAAAGTGAATATATTAATTAATAATTTTATAAAAAAATATAAATTTATATTTATTTTAATTTTGATCATTTTTTTTATTATATTTTTTTATTTTCTAATAATATTGGATACAAAGAAATTATTTAATAAAAAACTTATGTTTATTGATAACAAAGTTTTAGGTATTCCTCTTATTTCTTCGAGTTATAAAAATAAAAGTATGTCGTCTATTAAACAGAGAAAGAGTGTAAGAGAAATACGACAAAAATTTATTCATATTATAGATAATCATGATAATTTAGAACAACCTGAAGAAAAAATTTTTAAATCTTATTATCAAGGTATCCAAAATATTGAATTGATGAATTCTTTGAAAAAAAATTTATATAAATGTAATAAAAAAATAAATTTTTTTAAGAATGAATTAGAAGATAAATATTCAAAACAAAAGAATTTTAACAGAATATTATTATATTTATATAATGAAAAAAAATTTTTTGAAAATGTAATAAAACAAAAACAAGATGAAATCGACATAAAAATAAAAAATTTTTTGCTTAAACGTTTTTTTACTTTTAAAAACGAAGAAATAAATTCCTTGAAAGAAAATGTAGCAAATTTTCAAATGCAAAAATCAGAAATTATTCAAAAAATATCAGATTTTAAACAAAAAAAAGAATCAATAATAAAAGTCATTCAGAATTTAAAAATAAATATTCTTTTGCTTCGAAATCAAAAATATAAGATATTAGAATTTTTTAAAATAATTAAAAAAAATAAAAAAAAACAACTTATGAATTTTATAGATATTTTCATTCAACAAATGAATTTAAAATATGAAATTTATCCTTCATAAGGATAGGGGGAAATTTTTGTGATAAAATATTGTTTTTATAAATTAATTTTTGGGTAAAAAAATTAATATTTTAATTAAATTTTTTTTATTATGGTTGAGCTCCATTCGATTTATACAATTTTAAGTTAAGTTTTAAGTCAAACTATTTTTTTATAGTTAATATAAAAAAACGGTTTGGCTTATTTTTTTGTTTAAAAAAATTAGTTAAAACAAAAAAAAGAGATTTTAAAAAAATGAATAAATATTTAAATAGTTTAAAAGAAATAATTAATTTTTTAATTCAACAACCTTATTTTAAGATTTATTTATTATTCAATAATCAAAAAACCAATTATAACCTGGATAACCAAACTTTATATTTAAATTATTCGGATCTTTATGAAACAACGGTGCTTTTAAAAAACATTAAAAATCCACCTTTTAAAATTCAAATGAATTTAAACATGGATAAAAAATACACTTTTGA
>NZ_JANHJP010000071.1 GCF_028595955.1 Columbia Basin potato purple top phytoplasma | reverse complement strand
TTATTAAAAAAATAGTTTGCACTTATTTTTTTTGTTTAAAGAAATTAGTTAAAACCAAAAAAAAGAGATTTTAAAAAAAATGAATAAATATTTATATGGTTTAACAGAAATAATTAAATTTTTAATTCAACAACCTTATTTTAAGATTTATTTATTTCATCAAAAAACTAATTATAACCTTGATAACCAAACTTTATATCTGAATTATTCGGATATTTATGAAACAATG
>NZ_JANHJP010000070.1 GCF_028595955.1 Columbia Basin potato purple top phytoplasma | reverse complement strand
GTCCCGCCGGATGTCCGCGACATGTGGAGAGAGTTTCAGGTAAATGAATTCAATATTGAGGTTGTTTTACTTTGTCTTAATTTTTTTACAAGTCTTTAATACTTATAATATTTTGAATATTTCTTTTTAAATCTTATACTGGTTATACTTTTATTTATACAAAATATTATTTTTTAATGTCTTGAAATTTCATTGAAAGTTCAAAAAAGATGCTTATGGGACTCGACATTA
>NZ_JANHJP010000069.1 GCF_028595955.1 Columbia Basin potato purple top phytoplasma | reverse complement strand
ATTTTAAAATGAAAAAAATTTTTAATTTACTAGAAATAATTATTTTTTTAATTCAAAATAATTATTTTAAGATTTATTTATTTCATCAAAAAAACAATTATAATCTGGATAACCAAACTTTATATTTAAATTATTCGGATCTTTATGAAACAACATTGCTTTTAAAAAATATTAAAAATCCGTCTTTTAAAATTCAAATGAATTTAAAAATGGATAAAAAATACACTTTTGATCTC
>NZ_JANHJP010000068.1 GCF_028595955.1 Columbia Basin potato purple top phytoplasma | reverse complement strand
AAAGTAAAAACAACCAAAAGTATGTCGAGTAAGAATAGAGTACTTCATGGGATATAACTTACTAAACAAAATAGATAATAATTTTAGTTTAAAAAAATTATTACATGCAAATGCACGCGCTCGGTACTAGTTAGTTTAATTTCATAACTACACTTCTAACATTTCTATTAATATGCAAGATATTTCTAAAATGCATATATTTAAAAAAGTTCTAACAATTAACACCACAAAATGGGAA
>NZ_JANHJP010000067.1 GCF_028595955.1 Columbia Basin potato purple top phytoplasma | reverse complement strand
ACACATCTTTTCTGAAATTTCAATGAAATATCAAAACATTAGAAAATAATGTTTGTATAAATATAAGTATAAGAAGTATAAGATTAAAAAAATTGATTCAAAATATTATAAGTATTAAAGACTTGTAAAAAAATCAAGACAGAGTAAAAAAACTACAATATTGGATTCATTTACCTGAAACTCTCCCCACCACATGTCATGGACATTTAGAGGGACCTCAGACAAATGGTGGTAAGGCC
>NZ_JANHJP010000006.1 GCF_028595955.1 Columbia Basin potato purple top phytoplasma | reverse complement strand
AAAGATTTTTTTAATTAACATAATTTTTGGTTTCCTTTCCAATTGTTGAGTTGTGTTGTTAAATAAAAAAAGACCCTGAGAAGGGTCCTTGGTTTGTGATTAAAGATTAATCTAATTCTTGTGGTTTTGGCGGTGGTAGTGTAGTATCTAAAAATTTATAATAAGTTTTTGCAGTTACATTTCCGTCAATATACCAATTATCAAAAAAAATACCATCTACATATTTATAATAATAACTATTTCCGTTTTCATCATAAATATTTCTACTAGAACGGCCGAATTTATTACGGACTTCTTCGCCTGAATAATAATAACCATATTTGATGTAACATTGATTTAGCCAATTTATATAATTAGTTCGATACTGTTCAGCTAATTTAATTTTGAAAGAGCTATCATTACAAATAATTAAATAAATCGTATTATCGGTTTCAAAAAGATGGGAAACGATTTTAACTTTAAAAGGAATATTAAATTTTTTATAGGAAGGTGAAGTAATTTCAAAAGAAATTTCAGCTTCTTTAATTTCTTCTTTGTATTCACCTTCTTTGATTAATGGGGGATAAGTATATAAATTATTTTCACGTTTCCAATCGCGGATGGTTTGATAGGGTTCTAAAGAATCAGGCAATTCGATAATCTTTTTTCTTTTTTGGACGTTAAAATGAAATAAATAAATATTTTTAGCACCGTTTGATAATTTGAGTAAATCTTCTATAGTATAAAATTGGGATTTAATAATATCTTGTTGTAAGTTTTTGATTTGTTTTTCTTTTTGATTGATTATTTCTTTGATAATAGTTTTAAAACTTTCATTTTCTACTTCATTTAATCTTTTTTTATCTTGTTTTTTTAATTCTTGTGTCCATTCTAATTTTCTTTTGAGAGATTGTGTTTTTGGATTTTCAGGAAGAATTCGAATACCATCATCAAAATAAATAGCGTCAATATCAATTTCATGGAAAGTTTCTGATGGTAAAGGCAAAACCAAACCAGTGTGTTGAGTAGCGTTATAACAACCTAATTTAATTAATTTTGGTTCTTTGATGATATTATTTTCTATTAAATAACGATTGATTACTTCTTCTTTGTTTTGATCGGTGAAAATTTTACTTACTACTAAATTTATTCGAGATTGTTCTTCTTGAGGAGGTTTTTCTTGGAAGTCCCAAAAGACAAAAGTTTCTTCAATGGAGGTTTCGTATTTTAAAAGCTCTTCTAAGGTATATTCATTGTCTTCATTAGGATATCTTTCGTTAAAAGGATTGATTCTAGGTTTGAAATAAACACCTAAGAGACTTTTTGGCGGTTCTTTGAGTTTGGACAAAAATAAATTATCACCATAAGGATTATAAGAAGTTTTTTGAAGATTAGTAATAGTCGTTTTGATATCAAAATATTGTAAGATTTCAGGAATACTTTCTTTGGAAAAAACTTGGATATCATGACGGATGAATTGAGGTTGAGTTGCTAACCATTCTTGTTGGAGAGTTTGGTAGTCGGATAATTTAATAGTTGATTTTGTTTGGCGATGAAAGAAAGAATGAGCAGAGATAGAAGAAGAGAAATGAAAAAGAATGATGAATAAAATAATGATTAAATATTTAGATAAAGGGAATTTTTATTAATTTTGACATTGTTGATTACCTCCTAATTTAATTTGGGTTGCAAAATAGTTATTTGTGCGTTAAATAAAAAAAGACCCTGAAGGGTCCTTTGTGAATATTATGAAAAATAAAATTTTATATTAAATTATTTTGTTTCTTCTAGAATCTTATTTAAGTTAGTTGTTTTTTTGTTAATTTTTGTTTCTTTTCGAATTTCTTTTTGAGATTCTAAATTTTCTATTTGTTTTTGTTTTTTTTCTAAAAATTCATTTATGGATATTTTTAAATCAGTGAGGTTTGATTCTAATTTTTTAATTTGTTTTTTCATTTCATTACAATTACTTTGATTTAGTTTTTTAATTTGATTTTGAGTTTGAAAAAATAAAAAAGCTTTAACAACGATAACATTAGATAAAATAATTGTTGAAATATAAAACATATAAGGGATATATTTAGATAAATTTTTTCTTAAATCCATTTTTATAACCTATCTTCTTTATTATTTCTTTTCATATTCATAATTGTTTCTGTTAATTTATCAATTTTTTTATCTATTTTATTGAAATTGTTATTAGTTTCTTTTCTGAATTCATCTACTTTCTTTTCAACTTGATTAATATTGTTTTTTAGATTTTCGCTGTTCAAATTAATATTTTCTTTTAAATTATTATGATTAGTAAAATAAAAAGTAATGCCCATGGACATAATAATACTGATTAAACAAAAAAAAATTTTAAAATATTGTTTTAATTCTTGCATTTTTGCAGGTTATCCTTTTTTTATTTTTTTATAATCTACTAATTGGTTTTTTGTTTGAATTTATTATATCAATTTTTTTAACCATATCTTCTAATGATAAATTTTTATCATTAACATAGTAAGAAATTTTTATAGGTTTCCTTTTTTCGTTAATATTTTTACTTTTAATGTTATAAATTATTTTTAAAGGATTATTATTTTCCATTGCCATAACGGAATTATTATTAGTAATTAAAAACAATCTTAAACCAATAAATAAAAATACATTTAATAATAATAAATTATTTTTAAATTTAAACATTTAACAAATACTCCTTTATTTTATTTTATTCCTCAGCTGAGGAGATGATATAGATAATTTCAGGGGTTATTGTTTTAAGATAAATAGGGTGGTGCCATTCTTGTAATTTTTCACAACATTTTTTTTCTTCTTCGGTAATATTAGAAGGTAATAAGTTTTTATCATTTTTTGTTGAAAAAAAATAAGTTTTGATTTTTTCAAAATTTTTTGAATTAGTTTTAAATTTAGGTTTAATGTTATTAATATCATTTTTGAGTTTATTTAAATATTTTTCAATATCTAATAAATAATTGTTCATTCTAACTTTAGAAGAATTTAAAGTTTTTTGACTTAAATCAAACTCCACATCACAAAGATATCCTTCCATTTCAAATTCGATGTTTTCAATAGAATGTTGAATTCTAGATATTAGATAATTGAAGTTTTTTTTTTCAAATTCCTCTATTTCTGTTAGGTGAACAATTTCATCTTGTTCCACTTTTTTTATAAAATATTGAGAAGAATTAATAAGTTTGGGTTTTAGTTTTTTTTCTAATAAAAATAATTAATGCCGAAAATCTTGGATTTTTTCATTTATTAAATTTATTTCATTTTGAATATTTTTATCAAAATTTTCAAATTTAGAATATGTAATATTTTTTTTATTATTGATAATTTGATAAAAACCAATAATTGAAAATGTGATAATAAGACAAGCAATAATAATAGTTAATAAATGTTTTTTGAAAAAATTATTAGTATTTATCAATTTCATTTCCCTTCTGATAATAGTGATTATTTATCAAATATCGAAATTTGAATATTATCATTATTATACAATTTTATGAATTAAATTGTTTAAAAAAGTTTTATTTATTAGGAATCATAACCATTTCAGGAATTTTAGTTTGACGTTTTTGTTGGAATCGTTGTTGAGCACGAGCGTAATTTGGAGATTTTTGTTTTAATTCTTCTTTTTTCACGTTAATTTCTTCGTTTTTGAAATATAATTCTTCTTCTAGTTCATCGTGTTTTTTTTCTAATTTTGGTATATCTGATATTTGGGTTCTTTTATCATCTATTTCTTCAACTATTTTACTGTATTCATCAATTATGGTTTTTATTTTTTTTCGATTTGTTTCATCTTCTATTACCGTCTCTGTTATGAAGTCTTTTATTTTTTTATCTATTAATTTTACATCGTCGTGAGCTTCATATTCTTTTAGTTTCTTTTCGTAGTCTTTGTAATCAGCATCAAGTTTGGCTAAATCGCGGTCGATGTCGTTACAATACGAGTCTAAAGTTTCTTTGGTAATCATTGGTGCTGATTCTTTGTTTTCATTGGCTACTTCGTTATACATATGCCATAAACGATGACCTTCGTGAAGAACTAAAGTGGCTTTGCCCATACCTTGAGCATATTTTCTGGTGACGTTAATAGTTTTTCCTAATGTTTTGATCCCAAATTTAGCAGGAATTAAATCGGCAACTTTATCGAAAGCTTTAAAACCAAATTTAAAGACATTACCGAAAGAAAATTCATTTTCTTTTTCATAGGTTGTCATACGGTTGTGCATTGCTCGGTATTTTTCTTTGAGCACTTTATATAAATCTCGTTCAGTTTCGATTTCTTTTAATTTTTGGTTTATTTCATCGATTTTTTTGGTAATTTCGGCTTTATGTTCTTCACGAGTTATTATAAAATTCGATAATTCCAAAATTACTTTATCTAATCTATTTAATCCTTCAATTAAAAATTGTTTTGATTTTTGAGCACCTTGTAATTGTTCAGAAAGAGATTCATATTTGATTTCTGATCTGCGAATTTCAGATTTTATTTTAGATATTTGACCGATTAATTCTGTAGTTTCTTCTTGTAATTTTTTGATTTCGGCTCTTATTTTAATTTTGTCATCTAGTGATGCTAGTTTGGCTTCTTCTTGTTTTTTAGAAATTTCTTTTTCTTTTTCAGCTTTTTGTTTTTCTAAATCGATTAATTTGCCTTTTAAAATTTCAATATTACCTGATGTTTCTTTTAATTGTTTTTTAATTTCTTTGATCTTTTCTTCATTTTTAGATAAAGCTTCTTTTATTTGTTCTTTTTGTTCTTGGTTAAGTTCTTGTTTTTCATATAATGTTTTTAATTCATCTTCACATTTTTTTAATTCACCTTCCCAATCGGATTTGAGCCCTTTGTAATCATTAATGGTTTGGTCATATTTGTCAATAGCTTTATCAATTTCATTGATTAATTGGCTGACATATTTAGAGGATGGTTCTTTTGGTTGATAAAAGAAAGAGAGATAAATGAAACTTAAACATCCAAAAATAATTAAAAAATAAATTAAATAACCTTTCCAAGCGTTTTTATATGTTGGATAATATTTTCTTTTGATAAAAAGAAAACTACCAAAAAGAATACTAGCTAGTAAAAACCAAGTGAAATAAGATTTAAAAGTAAAATAACTTTTCAATAAGTCTAAAGGTGATAACATTCTTATCCACTTCCTTTCTTTTGATTTTCGATTTGTTCTAATATTTCTATGTTTTGAGAAATGATCATTTGGTAAGCTTGTTTTAAGTCTTCAGAATTGATTTCGTTTCTTTTATTTTCGTCAGTTCCTCTGTTTTGAGCGAAGATGGTCACTGTTGTTTTTAAAAGGTTTTCTAAAGTACGATTGGCTTTTAAAAATGATTTATTCTTAGGTAAATTTTCTAAAGCTTCATTAATAATTTCTAATAAGTATTGTTTAGCTTCTTGGCTATAAGGGTTTTGGCGTTTGTTAATCATGAATTCTAAGAATTTTTTACGTTCTTCTTTATTACCAGGTTTTACTTCGATGTTGTAAGTAAATCTTGATTTGATAGCTTCATCAATTTGTTCTACATGGTTAGTCGCCCCGATAATGAAAATAGGTTTTGCAGGGTTATTTTCAAAAGAGGTCATTTCAGTTTTGAATTGATTGACCACATTGGCGATTTCTGAACCAGTTTCTAAAGTTGCTAAATCAGTAAAAATGGTTTCACATTCATCTAAAAAGATGATAGCTCCGTTCTTTTTGTCTGCTTCTTTTCTAGCTACTTCAAATAAATCTTTGACCATTTGAGGCGCTAAGCCTTTATATTTTTGCGAGAATAAAGAACTAGAAACTTCAAAGAAAGGTAATTTAGCTTCTTTGGATAAGGCTCTCGCTAAAGTGTTTTTACCTGTTCCTGGGCAACCATACATTAAAATTCCTAGTGGCGGTTCTACTTCGCCAATTCCTTGGTAGTTATCTTTATTTTTAAGATAATCTAAAAATCCTTCCACTGCTTTTAACTCTTTTTTAAAACCAATTAGCTTATCAAAAGATAAGAATTTTTGAGGATTAGATGGTTTAAAAAATGATTCTTCTGCTTCAGATTGTTGTACCTCGGTTGTTAATGACTCTAATTTAGGTTGTAATTGAGTTTGAAATTCATTTATGAATTCATTGTTTTGAGTTGTTATTTCTTTTTTTAATTCATTTTGGTTTTGATGGATTTGGGTTTTTATTTCTTGTAAGTTTTTATTTTGATTTTCGAGTCTTTTATGGTGATTAATGATTTGTTTTTCAGTTTCAGTTAAAGTTTGATGGTGAACCCACACATAAGTTCCTAGACAAAAAGAAAAAAATAAGAGGATAATAGTTATCATTAAATGTTTTGATAATGAATTTTGATTGATTTTCTTTTTCATTTCGTTATTTCCTTTCTCAATAAAAAAAGACCAAGCAAAAACTTGATCTTTATTGATAAATTACGATAATTGAGTTATTTTGTTTTCAATAGTTTGACTGCCACCACTAAAAGCTTTTCCTTGGGTGTCAACTAATTCATAATCACAAATTAATGCTAATTGAGGATCTTTTTCCTTAATAATTTCTTTTTGTTCGATGCTGATTTGGATTTTCATAGTTCCAACACCATTTTCTAAAATCATTAAAGGACGTTTAGTATCTTCATATTCCTGATTGTTAACTTTTAACGATAAATTAAAATATTTTTCAGAATTATTAAAAGTTTCTTGAGTATCATAGCGAGTAGATATTTTTAAATATAAAGGAGTTGTAAGTTCCATTCCATTACTATTCAAAGTAGCTTCATGTTCGACTGTAATTAAATGGTGATATTTTTGTACATTTAAATTCGGAATGGGAATAGGTAAAAGGGTTTTGTCTTCATTATTTCCCCCTGTTCTTTCAACATTAAAAGAAGGACAATTATTCATCAATTGAATTTTTTCTTTTTTTTGTTGGGCGAAGTAATTTTTTAAGGCATAAAGTGAAGCGATGGTAAAAAATACACTGATCAAAACCACTAAAGTGGTGAAAATTTTATTTTTAGTTTGAATTTTCGTCATTATTTTCCTCCTGGGATAATTGATTTTATTAAAGTAATTAAATTATTGATTCCTGTTGTAAACCAAGGAATTTTATTTTCATAATAAAGAGTGAATAAAGATAAAAGTGAATTTAAAATGATAATAGTATAAGTGATTTTTTGTAAAAAAGGTATTTTTTTGATTGTTAAAATTTTGGTTTCCTTTGTTATTGTTTTTGGTACATTTTTATTAGTTTTTTCTTTGTTTTTTGGTTTGTTTTTATTTTTATTTCTTTTCATAATTATTTTTGACATAGAGTTTTTCTCCTTTAAGTTTTTTGAAATTATTTATTTGTTTTGTTTTCGTTGTTATCTTTTTTGGTTTTTTCTTGGAAGGTATAAAAAGGTAACCAACAAAACAATAATGAGACTTGTTATTTAAACTATTCCTGAAATGATTTCAGATGATTGGTTTTCTATTTTTGAACTTTTTTATTATTTTAAAATTAAAGTTTTCGCTTTATCTTTGATGGTTTTAGATGGTTTGAAAGTTACTACTGTTTTTGCAGGGATTTTTAGTTTTTTCTTTGTTTTAGGGTTTATGCCGATGTAGGCTTTTCTTAATTTTAGTTTGAATTTACCAATTTGAGGTGATAAAACTACTTTTTCATTAGTAGTTATTGCTTCGATTAAAGTCTTTTCGAAGATGTGATAAAATTTTTCTGTTTTAGTTATGGAAGTTTTGTTGGCTAAAGCTATTTTTTTAATTAATTCTTTTTTTGTCATAATGATTTGACTCCTTTTGTTTGATTTTTGTTGGTTACTGCGGTCTTGAAAATAAGTACCATGATAAATTTCCGTTAAAGCATCACTCATTTTTTTGTTTTCTCCTTTATTTTTTTATTTCTTTTGGTGTCCTTACCAATTTGTTGTGTTTTTTTCCAATAAAAAACCCCTTTTGAAAAGGGGTTAGATGATTATAAGTTTATTGTTTTAAAAAGGTAAAGTTTCTTGAGGTTTTTTGTCTAAAAAGATCACGTTTTGAAGAATAACTTTAGTGTTAGTTTTAGTTTAGCCTTCATTATTTGTGTATTTTTGAATGGATAACATTCCTTCAAGATAAAATTTAGAACCTTTATGTAAATATTTTTTCATGTTTTCGGCTTGTTTCCGAAAAATCACACAAGGAATGAATTGGGCTTTATCTTTCATGTTCAAAGCTAATTGGAAATCGATTTTAGGGATTTGTTTATTGTTTGAATTGATATATTGTTGTTCTAAATCATGGCTGAAACGGCTGATTAATTGGACTTTATTTAACATTTAATTTCTCTTTTCTATATATTTTTTTAATTTTTTAATGGCGATATTTTTAATATTTTCTATTTGTTTTAAAGATACATTAATTTTTTCAGCGATTTCAGTGTTGGTATAACGCCTTTGATAATCTTCGTTGATATTTTCTAAAGGAACGCCAAAACTAAAATGGATAATTTTGAATTCGTTTTCGCTTAATTTAGCTTTCATTTTTTTTAAAAAAATTTCATGATTAACTTGTTTTAACCATAATTGATGTGGATTAAGGGTTTTATTCCAATTAGGTTGTGTATATTGTTCTTCTTTAAAACTGATATTGTTGGGTTTGGTTGTTTTTTGTAGGATTGAAGGAGAATGACTTTTTCTTATTAGTTCTCTGATTTCGGATTTGATAGTAGGAGCAGCGTAAGCGATAAAGTCATAACCTAAATCTTCGTAATTATCCAGGGCTTTGATTAATCCTAAAATTCCTTCTTGATATAAATCTTCTTTGGTTAAAACTCGAGGATAATATTGAAATTGATTTACTATTTTTTTGATTAATGGTAAATGAAGTCCAATTAATTGATCTCGTATTTCTAAATTCTTTTTATTTTTTAAAAAATCTTTAAATAATTCTTGTCTTAACATTAGAATCCTTTCTCAAAATGATTTTAGAAAAGATAAGAAATTATTTTTTAGTTTTTAAAAAGAAAAAAAGACTAACTTAATAGTTAATCTTAAAGAATTTTTAAAAATTAAAAAGTGTCTAAAATTTTGGAACAGCTCACTATTTTTGAATGCAAATGGATTGATAAACAAATATTTTATAATTTTATTAAGCAATTGGAAACCAAAAAAAGAACATTTAAATAAAATAGCTATTTTCCCCCTTAATAATATTAAATTAGTTTTTTTTCTAAAAATAGTTTTGACGATGAAATAGCAAAATATATAAGCGAATATCTTTGTTTTAAACTTGAAGATTTATATAATGTTGATTAATTGAATTAATTTTATTTTTTTGTATTATATATAAGGTTAATTTTTTCAATATTTTTTTAATATTTAAAATCGAAATTGAAAATTATTATTATATTATTTAAAATTTTTTTATTTTTAGCTATTTAATTGTTATAATTGTTTTAATTATTTAATTTTAAAACAAAACTTTATGCACATAAAATACTTTAAAATTTTTTTATTTATATTTTGGTAAAAATAATATTTTTTTTGTGTTTTTTTTGTTATGTTTGTTTTTTTGATAAAGTAAATATAATTTAAATTTATAATTTTTCTGATTTTTTTATCTAAAAAATTATGTATCGATTTAAAAAAATTATAATTTTTGTAAGATAAATATTGTATTTTTTTAAGAATAATTTTTTGAAATTATTTTTAATTATATTGGGAATAAAAATAAATAATATTTTTATTTTTAATTTTTATTAAGTATTAAAATATAAATTTTTAAATCACTAAGTTATATTGATTAATTCGTTATTAATTGATTAGAAAGTATTTTTTAAAAATAATGTTTATGAAAAAAGAATTGTTACATAATTATTTTTATTTTTATTGTTTTATATTTATTGTATTTTTAAGTTTTTTTATTTTTTTTAAAATTTATGAAATTACTTTAAAGTCTGATAATAACAAAACTATCATTTTATATAAATATAAAGTTATTAAAGGAGAAAAAGGCGAACGAGGAGAACAAGGACCGCCAGGTGCTAAAGGAGAACAAGGAAAACCAGGCAAACGAGGAAAAAGAGAAAAGAAAAGCTCTAAAGGAGAAAAAGGCGAACGAGGAGAACAAGGACCGCCAGGCGCTAAAGGAGAACAAGGAAAACCAGGAAAACGAGGAAAAAGAGGAAAAAGAGGAAAAAAAAGCGCTAAAGGAGAAAAAGGCAAACGAGGAGAACCAGGTGTAATATGTATACAAGAAGAATCACTAAACACCATAGAAGGAACAGACAATAACTCAGAAGGACTACAAATACAAATATAAAATCATAAGCCAAGAAAAAAACACAAGATAGTATGACTTTACAACAGAAAACAAAAAGAAGATGTGTTTAAGAGTTATTATTATTATCATCTTTTTTAAATAATTATTAAAATAAGTAATAAGAATTATCTGGGTTGTGTATTTTTTTTAACCCAGAAGAATTTTTTATCTATTTTAATAAAAATAACGATATCTATATAAATTTATTAAGGAATTTTTATGAAAAAAAATATAAATATAATTCAATTAAAAAAATTAAACTTTAGTTCTCTTTTTATTTCTATTTCTTTAGTTTTATTTCAAATAAATTCAATATATTTAAAGAGCCAAATTAAAATGCCTTTTGTTTATTCTAATTATTGGATTTTTTGGCATTTACCTTTGTTTTTTATAGGATTGTTTTTTTCTTTGCGTGACACTTTGTTTTTTCTTTTTATTTATATGTTTATTGATGTTAGTTTGTATTCATGCCCTAAATATATTATAGAACTTACAGCATTAAATTATGGGGACAATATTACTTTAAAAGTTTTTAGACTTTTATCCTTGATTATATTAGGAACTTGTATACCTATTTTAACTCATATATTTGTTTCTGTTTTTATAAATTGTCGTAAAAATAATTATAAGAAAATATTTTTTTGTTTTTGTTTAATTGTTTTTTTACAAAGTATTTCTAGGACTTTTAATGGTTATTTTAATTATTTACCATATCTTATAGAAAATTTTAAAGAAAGTGATTTTATTTCAAAATTTATCCAAAATTCTTCTTTTAACATATTAATATGTCTTTGGGGATTGAATTTGATCCCTATTTTTATTTCAAATTTTTTGAATTTTATTGTTTTTTTTATCATAAAACCTAGAATTATAAAAATTTATGAATTATATTTTCCAAATTATTCTTTTAAATGAGGATTAAATTTTTTGTTCTTAATCATATCAATTTCTTTTTTATAAGGGGGCAAATTTTTTATAAAAGGGGTTTCTAAAATTTTAGGTAAGTGTAAAAAATCAGAATAATAAATAATGTTTATTAAAGCATCGAATCCTATTTGACCATAACCTATATTTTCGTGTCGATCTTTTTTACTACCTAAATCATTTTTAGAATCGTTAATATGAAAAAGAGTTAAATATTTTAAACCGATAATATTATTAAATTCTTCCATAACTTCCGTAAATTTATTTTTAATATCATAACCTGCATCAAAAACATGACAAGTATCAAAACAAACCCCGATTCTATCTTTGTTTTCTATTAAATCAATAATATCTTTTAATTCTTTAAAACAAGAACCTATTTCTGTACCTTTGCCAGCCATAGTTTCTAAAGTTATTTTATTTTTTAAATGATTTGTGTTTTTTAAAATTTGATTAATTCCTTTTGCAATGAATTTAATAGCTTCTTTTTTAGGTTGTTTCAAATAATTACCAGGATGCAAAACTACTTGAGGAATTTGTAAATGAGTGAATCTTTTTAATTCATCGGTTAAAAAAGAGATAGCAAAATTTCTTTTTTCTAAAGAAGGATTAGCTAAATTAATAATATAGGGAGCATGTCCTGCTAAGTCTTTTAGAGAAATTTTGTTTTTTTGCATTTCTCTTAATGTTTCTTGGATGTAAGTTTGATAGATATTTACTCTTTTAGTATTTTGCGGAGGCCCTGAATAAATCATAAAAGTATTAGAACCAAAAGATAATGCTTCCTTAAGAGCATTTAAATAAAATTTAGGACTTTTGAATGATACGTAGCTACCTATTTTAATCATTTTTGTTTTTTATATTTGAAACCTTTCTTTTTATTTTTTGAATAAATGAAATTAGTTTTTTTATTTCTATTTGGAATAAAATTATTTTTCTTAGTAGAAGCAAATCTTTTTTTAGGTATATTTTTTTTTACTTCTGTTTCAATTTCACGAAAACTATTTTCAGTTAATGTTATTTTTTGAAACGAAATATTATAATTTTTTTGAATTTTTGTTAAAGAAGTTTGATCTTTTTCGTCATAAAAAATAATTACTTTACCTTCTTTTCCCATTCTTCCTGTTCTACCGCTACGATGTTGAAAAAATTCTAAATTTTTAGAAGGCAAATCATAATGAATTACCCATTCAATGTCTAAATCTAAACCTCTAGCTACTAAATCACTAGCTAAGATATATTGATATTTATTTTTTTTAATATCTGTCATTAAATATTTTCTTTGTTTTGATGTTAAATCAGAGGAAAAATTCAAAATATTCATTTTATGTATTTTTAAAAAATTATATATTTTATTTTGTTCTTCTTTTTTAGAAATAAAAATTAAAGCAGAATAAGGATTTAAGTTTTTCATTAAATGTTTTAAATCATTTAAGCGTTTGTCTAAAGAGCTTTTTAGAAGGTAATATTTTAAATTTAATTTTTGTTGAGAATTTACATCTAAAAATAAAGATTTGCCGAAATATTTTTGAATAAATGGGTTCATATTATTTGCGATGGAAGCCGAGAATAATAAAATTTTCGGTTTCCATTTTGTTAACAAGAGATCTAATGAAGATAAAGATTTTTGTTCAAATAAAGTATCTGCTTCATCTAAGACTAAAAAAGAAGATTTATAAATGTTTAGTTTTTTTAAAATAATTGTATACTCGATTAATTTATTCAAAGTAGTTATGATTAAAGGAGGTTGTTTTTTTTCTAAACTTTTTAATATTTTTTCTTTATTCATTCCTCCATAAAGAATTTTTACTTGAGAATTTCTTTGTTCAATTTCTTTAATCATTTGAAAAACTTGGAAAATTAATTCATTAGTCGGTACAATAATAACTGCTTGAATTATATTTTTGTCCCAATTAATTTTGCTTAAAATTGGTAATAAATAAGCATGAGTTTTTCCTGTACCTGTAGGAGCACTACCTACTAAATGATAAGGTTTGTTAAAATGCATGAATACTTCTTTTTGAATTGGAGTTAACTGGCGAAAATTCAATTGTTTTAATTTATTTTTAATATAATTTTCCATTTTTTTATCCTTTTTGATGAAAATAAATAATTTTTAGTATTTTTTTTCATTATATATATTTTATATATAATATAAGTATATATAAAAGTTTGAAATTTGATTTTTTTTTATTTAAATAAGTTAATTAAAAAATTGATATTTGAGAACAAAAATATTCTTTTATTTTAAAAAAAAACGAGAGGCTTCGAAATGAAAAAAAAAAATAATTATAAAAATAAGCAAAAATCAATAAAAAAAAGTAATTCTTCTAATTTGCTAAAAAATAAAGTATCTTTACTTAGTAAATTATTTTTAATAATTTTAATTTCGATTTTTCTTTGTCCTTTTTTATTTGGTTTATTTAAATTTATAGAATATATTTATAGAATATATTATTAAATCATCCAAATAAAAAAAGATTTCTTCGAAAAATTAAAAAAAACGAGCTTTTTTAAAACTCGTTTGTTTTATATTTATTTTGTTGAACATCTTCATAAATTAAATGCAAAATCTTATTATTGAATTTATATTGTTTATCATCATTTAAAGTGGAATATTCTTTACTAAGTTCAATAGCTTCGTTGATAATAATTTTATGAGAATTTTGTTGTTCTAATAATTCTAAGGTAGCTAAGCGAAGAATTGCTTTGTCTACTTTATTTAATCTATTTATTTCGTATCCATATAAACTTTTATTAATGATTTTATCGATTAAACAAATATTTTTTATAATGTGTTTTAAAATAAAATGATTTTGGACCTCATTATTTTTATTTATTTTTTTTTGATACAAATCATATTGATCTTGATAAAAATCATATTGGTATAAACCAATAATAATATCAAATCTTATTTTTTTCATTTTTTTAGGCAACATAAAAATATTTTTTTAGTATAATAACCTATCATTTAAATTTTTGAAGATGAATTATGCGAAAGTGCTTTTTTTAAATATTTTTCTACTTGCGACCAATTAATAACATTGTAAAAAGCCTCTATATAATCTATACGACGATTTTGATAACTTAGGTAATAAGCATGTTCCCATACGTCTATACCTAAAAGAGGATGACCGATATTTAAAACTGTATTTTGGTTAGGAGTATTAATGATTTTTAAATTATTTTGAAAATCACAAATTAACCATGTCCAACCACTACCAAAAAGACTTTTTGCTTTTTCTGTTAATTGATTTTTGAAATTTTCTAAATTACCAAAAGTTTTTTTAATTAATTGATTTATTTGAAAAGCGTCATTTAAAGTTTCGTTTAATTTTAAGATAGTCCAAAAAAAAGAATGATTAAAATGACCTCCTCCATTATTTAAAACTATTTTTTGAATTTCTTCATTTGGCAACGAGGATGCATTTTTTAATAGATCTTCTAAATCTTTATTAAAAATTTTGTATTTGTTTAAAACGGTATTTAGATTATTAATATAAGTTTGATGATGTTTAGTGTAGTGAATTTCCATTGTTTTAGCATCTATAAAAGGTTCTAAAGCGTCATATGAATAATTTAATTTTGGTAATTTAAATAAAACTTCGTTGTTCATGAGTTAGAGATTTATTTCCTTTCTTACAAATATACTTCTATAATTATTATAATTTTTTTGTTAAATAATAATTTTAAGATGAAAATTAAATTTAAATTATTATTTAAATTACAACACTCTTATTATATAATAATGTTATAAAAATCTAAAGTGTTGTAAAAATCTAAATAAGTTATTTTGAATGATTATTTTTTTTAATACAAATTATTAATAAAAGAATTTTTCAGTGATGAAAATATTTTTAATAAAAAAAAGATTGACGCAAATAAGGATCATAATATAAATATTATGAAAAATAAAAAAAATGCTTTATTTTGGTTACATAATCAAGCTAAAAATCAAGACAAAATAGATTCTACTTTTTTTAATTTGTATGAAATAAAAGCTTTACTGAAATTATTAAATAATCCAGAAAAAAAAATAAAAGTTATTCATGTGGCAGGCACTAATGGCAAAGGTTCTACTGTTTATTATTTAAATGGTTTATTACAAACTAAATTTAAAAAAGTAGGTATTTTTGTTTCGCCTCATATTGAAATATTTAATGAAAGAATTCAAATTAATTCTCAATTTATTTCTGATGATGATTTGGTTAAAATAATAAATAAAATTAGACCTTTAATAAGTTATTTAAAACAAAATAATCTTGCTGGCGGTAATATAACTTATTTCGAAATTTTAACTGTTATAGCTTTTGAATATTTTTATTATAAAAAAACTGATATTTGTGTTATAGAAGTTGGTTTAGGTGGTGAATTAGATAGTACTAATGTAGTAGAACCTATTTTGACAGCTATTACCACAATTGGTAGAGATCATGAAAGATTTTTAGGCCATAATTTAAAACAAATTGCCTTAAAAAAAGCAGGTATTATTAAATATAAAATTCCTATAGTTACCGGAAATATTTCTAATATACCTTTAAGTGTGATTTGTGCAAAAGCCAAAGAAAAAAAAGCTATTCATTATAAATTTAAAAAAGATTTTTCAATATTTTATTATGGTTTATATAAATGGCATGAGTATTTTGATTTTCGAAATAAAAATTTTAAAATAAAAAAATTAAAAACTCCTTTAATAGGTTATTATCAACCGGAAAACGCTTCTATGGCTATTCAAATATTTATTTTAGTTTGCGAATTACAAAAAATTAATTTTACTCGATTCAATATTATTCAAGGATTGCAGAATATTCATTTAAGAGCTAGAATGGAAAAATTACAAGATGAACCTTTAATTTTTTTAGATGGCGCTCATAATGTTCATTCTATTAAAAAATTAGTTCAAACGATGAATAAAAATTTTATTAATTATAAGATTGATGTTTTATTTACTGCTTTAAAAGACAAGAATATCTTGAATATGTTAAAGCAATTAACTTTGTTAGAAAAAACAAATATTTATTTAAGTGAATTTGAACATTTAAAAAGTCTTCGTTTAAACCCAAAATATAACAAAGTAAATATTCATAAAATATTTAATATTTTTTGTTGGCAAAATAAAGTAAAAGAATTTATAATTCAAAATTCACCTAATAAATTACTTTTAATAGTGGGTTCTTTGTATTTTGCTTCTCAAGTACGTCATTTTTTAATGAATTTTAATAAAAATGAATAATTATAATATTTTGAAATAATAAATATTATTACCTTATAATATAAATTTTTCTAACAAAAGTATTTAATTTAAATTAAAATATTACAATAAAAAAATATATTTTTTGTCAAATATTTTCATTTTTTTATTATAATTTAATGAATAATTTATTTAAAATAAAATTAAATTAAAATTGTAAAATCTAATTATGAAATTTGTAAAAATTTAATTATGCAAAAAACAAGAATATAAAAAATTTTATAAAGCAGTATTGATTTTTTTTAAAAAAATATATTTAAATATGTGTTTGGATATATTATTGCTTTAAATATTAAATTTATTATATATAATATTTATAGTAATATTTTTATTTTGCTGTAATATTAAAATAAAATATAAAATATTTAGATATATTATATAGATATATTATAATAGAAAGGATAAAATAATCTGATGTTTGGAGATAAAATTAAAATAAATTCTGGTTTAGAACAGATTAAAAATAATTTTTTTACCGTTTCTCAATCTAATATTATTTATCAGACAAGAGTAACACGTAAAGGTATTGCTATAAAAACAATTTTATTGTTATTAGTTTCTGCTTTATCCGCAGGGATGGTTTATTATTCTTTAAGTAATTATAGTTTGATAGATAAATTACCTCTTTATTTAATATTTATGCCATTGTTGGTAACTTTTATATCTTATAGACAGGGAATCAGTTCTGTATCAAGTTCTAAAATATGTTCTTTTGTTTATTCGATTTTTAGCGGTATTCCTATAGGTTGTGTTTTAAATATATTGAAAATGCAATACGGGAATGTTATTTTGCAATTAGCTGCATTAGCTTTATTTTCTACTTTTTTAATTTTTTTGATTGTATCTTATTTATATTATAACGGATCTTTAGCTTTATCAGCTGATGCTCCATTATTAAAAAATATGTATTTGATTTTTTTTGTTTTATTCGGAGTAGAAACATTTTATTTTTTTGTTTTACTATTTAGCGGATCTCAAAGTACTTGGTTTTCACTTTTTTTTAATACTTTTTTAACTATTCCTATTAATTTCTTTTTTATATGTTTTTCTGTAGTTGTTTTGATTTTACATTTTAATTATGTCGAAAATATGGTTATGAATAGCATGCCAAAAAAATATGAATGGCAATTATCTTTAGTTTTTGTTTCTCTTTTCATATCTATTTTTATAAGAATATTAAATATTTTAATTCGTTTAAAGTCATTATTTAGCGAAAAAGATTAAAAAATAAATTGATTTATTGTTCATTCAAGAATTTTAATTAAAAATAATAAAAGAAATTTCGCAAATTATAAATAAATAAAACAAATTTATGTTTTTTATTTTTACATTTTTTTATAGAAAGTGAGTTTTTTTAAATGTCAACAAAAATACGTTTACAACGTTTTGGTAATCATAAAAGACCTTTTTATCGTATAGTGAGTACTACGTCTCATAATAAAAGAGATGGTAAATTTTTAGAAATTTTAGGTACTTATGAACCATTTCGTAATTTAGTTAATATAAATTTAGAAAAAGTTGAAAAATGGTTATCTTTTGGCTCTCAACCTACCAAAACTGTCGAAAGTTTATTGAAAAGAGCTAAACGAAAAAATAAATGAATTTCAAATAAATAATGAAATTTGATATTGTTACTATTTTCCCAAAATTTTTCGATAGTTTTTTGAATAATTCTATTATAAAAAGAGCTCAAGAAAAAAAACAAGTTCATATTAATATTTATGATTTGAGGGATTATAGTCAAAATAAGCATCGTCAAATTGATGATACTCCCTATGGCGGAGATAACGGTATGTTATTGTCTTTTCCTCCTTTTTATGAATGTTTACGACAAATAGAGAAAAACGAGCAAACAAAAATTATTTTATTATCTCCCCAAGGTAATTTGTTAAATCAACAAAAAGCTATAAAATATTCACAAAATTATTCTCATTTTATAATTTTGTGCGGCAATTATGAAGGGGTAGATGAAAGAGTTTTGAATTATATTGATGAAGAGATATCGATAGGAGATTATGTTTTAACTGGAGGAGAATTTGGCGCAATTATTTTAATGAACGTTTTGATAAGAATTTTACCCGGAGTTATTAAAAAAGAGTCTTATCTCCAAGATTCCCATCAAAAAGGCTTATTGAAATATCCTCAATATACTAAACCTCGAGAGTATCAAAATCATAAAGTTCCTGAAATTCTTTTATCTGGTAATCATGCCAAAATTGTTCAATGGCGTAAAAAAGAAAGCTTAAAAAATACTTTTTTTAAGAGACCAGACTTATTAGATCAAATAAATTTAGATATAGAATCTCAAAAATTGTTAATAGAGATTAAAAAAGAAAAAAATATAAAGGAAAGATAAAAAAATGAATCTAAAAGGCCAACAATTAATTGATTCAATTAATACACTAAATTTAAGAACTGTTCCTGATTTTAGACCAGGAGATACTGTAAAAGTTTTTGATAAAATTGAAGAAGGCAATAAAACAAGAATTCAAATTTTCGAAGGTATAGTTATTAGACGTAAAGGTAGTTCTATTTCTGAAACTTTTACTGTTAGAAAAGTATATTCAGGAGTAGGCGTAGAGCGTATTTTTCCTGTTCATTCGCCTTGTTATGAAAAAATAGAAATTGTACGTCGTGGCATAGTACGTAGAGCTAAATTATACTATATTAGAAAATTATCAAATAAAGCTATTAAAATTAAAGAAAAAAAATAAAGATTTATTTTGTTTAATTTTAAATTATATTAAAATAAAAGATATTATAAACTAATAAAAGGAGTTTTTTTGTGTTTTTATTTCAAGAATTAAAATGGCGAAATCTAATTAAAGATTTTAGCGATGAAAAACAAATAGAACTACTTTTAAATCAAGACAAGATTAGATTTTATGTAGGTTTTGATTTAACTGCTAATTCTTTAACTATTGGCCATTTAGTTCAAATTATAACTATTTTATTGTTACAAAAAAAAGGACATATACCTTTTATTTTAATAGGTAGAGCTACTTCTTTAATAGGAGATCCGAAAGAAACGGAAGAAAGATGCTTATTAAAGCATGAAGATATACAAAAGAGTTTAATTGAAATAAAATCACAATTCACAAAAATATTTTTAAAAAATAAAGTAACTTTTGTAGACAATTATGATTGGATATCTAAAATTAATCTTATTGATTTTTTAAGAGATTATGGTAAACATTTTAATGTTAATTATATGATTTCTAAAGATAAGATAGCAAAAAGATTAGACAAGGGTATTTCTTATACTGAATTCTCTTATATGATTTTACAAGCTTTAGATTTTTATTATTTATATAAAAACCATAATATTATTTTGCAATTAGGTGGCTCTGATCAATGGGGCAATATTACATCTGGATTAGAATTAATTAGAAAAAAACTCAATATAAAAACAAATAATAAACATGAACAACAAAAACCTTTAGGTATGAGTCTTTCGCTTTTATTAGACAGTAAAGGCTTTAAAATTGGTAAAAGCGAGAAAAATGCTGTTTGGTTAGATGAAAAATCAACAACGCCTTATCAAATTTATCAATTTTTTTTTAATGTTGATGATCATAATGTTATTAATTATTTAAAAATGTTAACTTTACTAGAGGTTGAACAAATTTTAGAGTTAGAAAATCAAGTGAAAATATACCCTCATAAAAGATTAGCTCAACAAGAATTAGCAAAACAAGTTGTTTCTTTTGTTCATGGGCAAGAAAAATTTGAAGAATGTTATAGAGTAAATAATATTTTATTTCGTTCTGAATTAAATAATATTAAAAAAGAAGATTTTATTTTATTAAAAAAAAATTTAGCGACACTAAATGTTAATGAAAAAATTTCTTTAGTTGATGCTTTAGTTCAAATTCAAATAGCTGATTCAAAAAAACAAGCTAAAAGATTAATATTATCTAAGGCTATTAAGATTAATAATAAATCTATTCAAGAAATTGATTATATTTTAACCCCTGATAAATGTTTGTTTTTTAAATATATTTTATTAACAAAAAAAGATAAATTTCATGCTTTAATTATTTTTAGTTTAAATAATTAAATTTTTTTTGCTTTTTTATTTTATTATTGTTTGTTATAAATATTTGAAAGGTGTATTTTTATAATTTAATTTGATGAATAAATTATATCGAGATTTAATAGTTAAACATTATCGTAATCCTTTGAATAAAGGTTTAGTTAAAGATAGTGAATCAATTAATTATCGTGTTATGCAAAAAAAAAATATTTCTTGTGGCGACGAAATTATTTTACAAGTAAAATTTGAGAATCGAAATATTACTGATATTAAATATGAAGTAAGAGGATGTGCTATTTTAATAGCTTCTGCTTCTTTGTTATCTTCGCATTTAAACAAAAATAATTTAATATTAGCTTTTCATAAAATACAAAATTTTTGTAATATGTTAAAAAATAAATTTTTTGATCCAAGTTACTTAGATAAAGAATTACAAAGTTTGAAAGTGATTCAAAATTTTCCTGGTAAATTTATATGCGCTTCTATGCCTTGGACATTATTATTGCAAATGATAAAGAATCAGGCAAAAAACAAAAAAATTTTGATTTCATTTTGAATATTTTTAATTTATATTGAAATTTATAAATTTTAAAATTTAAATTATTTTTTTATTTTAGAGAATGTTTTCATTTAAATTAAATAGAAAAGGTTATCGGAATATTTGTTGTGAGTTTATGTTAAAAATAGTTAATCTTTATAAAAGTTTTGTAATAAATAAAAAAACTATTCCTATTTTAACAAAAATTAATTTAGATATCACAGAAGGTCAAATTTTTGGTTTAGTAGGAGAAACTGGTTCTGGTAAGACCACTTTATTAAAAATAATGAATGGTTTGGAACAACCTGATATAAGAAAAGATACTAAGATTGTCAAAAAATTTGATTATCAATCCAGCGGTATTATTTGGCAAAATTTTAATCTTTTATCTAATTTAAATGTTTTCGATAATATTGCTTTGCCTTTAAAAATTAGGAATTATAATCCTGAAAATATTCAGCATAGAGTTTTAGAAGTTATAAATTTTGTAGGATTGTCAGATTTTATTTATTCATATCCTAAACAACTTTCTGGGGGCCAAAAACAAAGAGTGGCTATTGCTAGAACTTTAGTTTATAAACCTAAAATTATTTTTTGCGATGAACCTACTTCATCTTTAGATGAAAAAATAGGCAAAAGTATTCTTCAATTATTTCATCAAATAAATCAAATAAAAAAAACAACTATCGTTATTATTTCGCATGATAGTTCGGTTATAAAAACTTTATGCCATTCAGTTGCTATTTTGAATAAGGGCGAAATAGAAGAAATTATTGATTTAAAACCTTCTTGTGATTTTAGATCATTATCTTATCGAGAAATATTTACAAAATAAATAAAATTATAATTTTTGTAATTATTTTATTAAATTTAAATTTTTATATTATAAAACATAATAAAATATTATTAGATGGGTTACCGAAAAATTGATGTTTTGGGATAAAATCAAAAGAAAAAAATTATTTATTTCTTTTTTAATTTTATTTTGTTTCACAGTTATTTGTGGTTTGTTTTATTTTGGTAAAACAAAATCAAATACTTTTAAAATAGCTACTGCTCTACCTAGTATAAAAGATTTTTTAAATAGTCCTACAATTAAAGGAGAATTGAAAAAACAAGGTTATGATGTAGAAATTATTTCTTTATCAGATTTTGCTCAACATAATAGATTATTGAAAAATGATGAAGTAATAGCTACATTAGATTCACATTTGCCTTATGTTTATTTTTTAAATCAAAATGATTCACCTTTTCAATTTGTTGTTGTGCAACCTGTTTATTGGGCCAATATAGGTTTATATAATGTTAAACAAGAAAGATCAAATAGATATAAAATACGTGATTCCGAGGAGTTAGGTTCAGTTATTAAAGAAATTAAAAATGATCGACAAAAAAAACCTATAAGGATTTTAATTTGTAATGAGCCTCATCAAATGAATATCAGTTTACGTTTTTTAGAAAAACTTAAAATTATAAAAAGAAAATCTCATCATGAAGATAAAGATACAAATATTAAAGATAAAAATTTTCAGTTAAATGAGGATGATTTCGACACTTTACCTGTTATTCAAATATGCAAGTCAACGGACCAAAGCCCAAAGGCTTTATCTGCTATGGTGCTTGAATTTAAAGATCAAAAAAATAATATTGATGATGAGTATGATTTATTTATTAATTATCCTGCAATTGCTGGAGTTCAAACAGGACAAGTAGATGTTATTGAAACATTAAAAAAACCTGAAAAGGATGATTATAATATAGCTTATACGATTTCATTAATAACAAAAAAAGAAAATGAAAAAAATGACTTTATAATAAAATTAAAAGAGATTTTAAACAAAGAAGAGTCAATTAAAGAATTACAAAGTAAAATAACAGGTTCAGTAATCCCGAAAGATGAAAAAGAAGCAATAGCTAATTTTATTAATTCTAAATTTTCTTAATGCTGATAATGTGGGCGGAGGAAATATTATTGTATGAAAAATTTTTTTTCTTATTTTGATCGCATTTGGAATGTTTTAAAATATTCTCCATCTAACAGAAATTATTTATTATTGCAAGGTTTTATTGAAACTGTAAAGTTAACTTTTTTATCTTGTTTTATTTCTAGTGTTTTAGGTTTTTTATTAGCTGTGTATTTATATTTATTAAAACTCCAAAAAAACAATAAACTTTATTTTCTTATAAATTTTTTTATTAATATTATTCTGTCTACTCCATATTTGATGTTAATCATTTTAATAATTAATCATTTCTTAGGTCCTTATTTTAGATGTTATTATGGTTTTAAAGCGGCTTTCTTTTGTTTAAGTTTTATTTTAATTTTTGTGTTTGCTCGTAATTGTGAACATATATTTTTGCAAATTAACACTGAACTTTATCAAACAGCTTATACTTTAGGAGCTAATAAAAAACAATTTATTCAATATTTTTTATTAACGGAAGCTAGAGTTTTTATAGTTGTAAAATTAATTTCTCTTTTTATATCTTCGTTAGCTTATTCCAGTGTTTTACATATTGTTGGTCAAGGCGGTTTAAGCAATATAATTTATATATATGGTTGGAATAATTCTAATATTAATTTTAAAAAATCAGGTTTCGAAGAAATAGATTTAATTTTAGTATCTATTATAATCATATTTTTACTAGTTCAGATAGTAAATTTAATTGGTAATTTTATTATCCGTAAATTAGATAAAACGAGATAAAATAACAACATTTTATCTCGTTTTATCAATTTATAAATATTTTGAATTAAAATTCATTAAATTTTATCAATTGTATGTTTTTTTGTATTGTTTTACATTTGTATTTGATAGTTAAAAATTATAAATCAAAAGAATAAAAAATAAAAAGCAAATTAATTATATAAATACTTTTTAAAAATCAAATTCTTTTGAATTATATTTTTTAACTATAAAATATAAAATTAACAAATTATTTTGATAACTTAACATTAAGAAAAATAATATAAATATTTTTAAATAATTTTAAAAATAAAAATAAATTAGACTGTTATAAAAAAATTCAATTATCTATTTTTATAACTTAATCCTATTATAATAATTTATTTGATCATTTAAGAATTCATTTTTAGTTTTTTAATTAATTTTTACTTAAAAAACTAAAAATTATTTTAATTTCAATTTTATATATTTTAATATAATTTATTTATAATTAAAATAAATTATTTTTTATTAATTATGTTTTTTTCATTAAATTATTATTTATTTTTATATTCAAATTTTTATATATTTTGCCAAAGATAAAGAAATTATACTGAAGGACTAATAAATTATATGTCTTCTTATTTATTTAAAATTATCCCTTCTAATTTTTTTCAATTATTATCTTCTGTTAATAAAGATATTTATATTGACTGTCTTTTAATTTTAGAAAAATTAGTTGATGAAGATGATGATTTTAATATTAAAAAAAATATAGCTTTAAATAGTTTAGAAAAATATTTTGTAGAAAAAAATCGGATTTTATTTCAAGAAGAAATAAATAAACAAGATTTTGTTATTGATAATCGTCAAAAAGCTTCTCAAGTCCTGACTTCTTTATATAAACATGGTTGGATAGGTGAAGAAAAAATTAGCTATAATATCACTAATATTCATTTTTTCGATTATAGTTTAGAAATGATTTATTTTTTTCAAAAAAATATTTATCAAGCGAAACCAGAGTCTATTGGAAATATTTATAGTGTTTATTCTCTTTTAAAATCTTTTCTAGTAGAAAAAAATTATACTTCTTTTCAAGAATCTCTTTTAAAAACTAAAAGTCTTTTAGTAAAATTAAAAATTTTAAAAACTAGTATTTTTCGTTTTTATAATCAATTAATTAATCTTAATTTTAATTATAATTTACAAAATGTTTTAGAGCAATTGTTGTTGGATTATAAGAAAAATTTTTTTGATTCTTCTTATTTTATTTTAAAAACAACTGATAATTTTTTGAAATATTGTATTCAAATTAATTTGTTTCTTAAAGAAATAGAAACTAATCCTATTTATTTTCAAGAAATGAATAATCAATTAAAAAAAATTAATAAAAATTCTCCACAAATGAATATTAATTTGATTAAGAAGCAAATTCAAGAAATTAAAACAAATTTAATATCAACTGATAAATTAATTAATATTATAGATCAAAAAAATGAACAATATTTAGAAACTGCTTGTACTAAAATTTTATTTTTTGATAATCAAAAAAAAAATACTGAAAATCTTTTAAACTATTTGATTAAATTGATTTTAAATCAAAAAATAGATGCTTCATCTTTTATTAATTTATGGAACATTAAAAATTTGGATGATTTATCTTTTTATAAACCAAGAGTAAAGAGACTAGAAATGATGACTTCTATGTTAGATGTGATTCCTGAAGATATAGAATTAAATCTGAAAGACAAGAAAAAATCTATTTTAGAAAAAAAAGATTTTTTAACTCATAAGAATATTAATTTATTTGTGAAAAAGTATTTAAATCAAAAACAAACTTTGAAAGCATCAGAAATCATTTTAAAAACAAATCATGATATAGCTCGACTTATTTTAATTTATATTTATGCTAGATCAAATACTTATGATAATGTATATCAAATCAAAAAGTTAAATGTAAAAGTTAATTCTTATAATTTTTCTTTTTTTGATTTTTTAATTTTTAAAAAATAAAATTAATTTTTATTTCTAAAATTAATAATTTTAATATATACTTATGATTGGTTTTAGAAAGAAAAATAATATTATATTTTATGTTTTCATTATAAAAAAAGATTAGAAAGAAATATTTGGATGTATTTTCAGAGGAAAAAGATTAATAAATATTTTTTAATTTTTTTTATATTTTGTTTTTGTTTTAATTATAATATTTCTAAAATATATGGTATTGGTTGTTGGCCCGATTGTTTGTCTTTTTGCTTTCAAAAAAAAGAGGATTTACCAAATTTTACACAAAAAGAAGAAAATATTTGTAGTGATAAACTTGTTTCTAAATATAATGATAGTCAAAATAATAAAAAAGTAGTTATTTATAATTATGATTATCATTTGAATCTTATAGAAAAAGAAGATATAGAGAAAAATAAATTTTATAGATATAAATATAATGAAAAAAACCAAATTATTTTTAGATTTATTTCAAATGAAAGAATTATTGTTGATCAATATGATAATTTTGATATATATGAATATAATGATCGAAATCAAATCATTAATATAAGAAATAAGGAAGGCAAAATTAAATTTCAATATAAATATAATGATAAAGGTCAAAAGATTCAAAAAATTAAATTTGTATCATGTGAATGTGGTGGCCTTTGCATTCAAAGAAAAATTTTTAATTATAAATACAATGATTTAGGACAAAGAATTCAAAAAATTTATTATGCTGATATTTGTTATAAACCAAATGCATGTTTTAAATCGTATAATACGAAAAAAAAGAATTTTGTTTTATTCACTTATAAATATAATGATAAAGGACAAAGAATTCAAAAAACAAATCATCAAAATTATAATATTTATTCATATAAATATTATAATTTTTATTCAATGATTTATTAGTTATTCATTGCTTTGAATTACTTAAAATGGTATAAATTATAAATTTAAAATTGAATTGTTGATTGTTATGCACAAATTAGCAATTCAATTTTTTTATATATTAGGTTAAAATATTATTTTTATTTATATTTTCCTAAGGATATGAATCATGAAAATTTTTATTTTTAATATAAAATCGAAATTTATTCAGTTATAATAACTGTTATAATGTTATATAATTATTGATATTGAATAAAATTAAATTATTTTGATTATAAATTGTTTTGATATTAAATAATTTATTAAGCTAGGTAAATATAATAATGAATATAAAATCTATTTTTAAAAAAAGCATTACTGATTTAAAGCATCGTCCATCCCCTTTATTACCAGAAATTTTTTTGATTGGAAGAAGTAATGTTGGCAAGAGTTCTTTTATTAATTTTTTATTGAATAAGAAAAAAATAGCTTTAGTTTCAAAAACACCAGGCAAAACACTTACTTTAAATTATTTTTTATTGAATGATTCTTTTTATTTGGTAGATTCTCCTGGTTACGGTTATATGAAAAAAAGTTTCCAAATTAAAGAAAATGTTATCCAAATGATGAACAAATTTTTGCAAAATAATTTAAATATTAAAATAATTTTTCATTTTATAGATTTTAAAGTAGGCCCAACTTCTTTAGATTTAGAAATATATCAAATATTAAGACAATATAATTTTAATCCTATTTTAATTTTGAATAAAAAAGATAAAGTTTTAATTAATAAAATAAAAAATAGATTAGAACAAATAAAAAAAATTTTTGATAAATTATGTTATAAAGAAATACCAATGTATTTACTTTCTTGTAAGTCCCGAGAAGGATTAGATAATATTATGGATTTAATTTATGCTAAAATATAATAAGTATAAATTGTGTTTTTTTTGTATTTAGGCATAATTATAATTGATTTTTTTGTATTTGTATTTGGATTTTTTTATATAAAAAGAAATTGTATTATTGTGAATAACACATATTTAGGATGAACAAAATATATTTATGAAATCAAAATATTCTTTTCAATTGGTAGAAAAAAAAAGATATCAAACTTGGTTAGATAAAAATTATTTTCAAACTATAAATGATTTAAATAAAAAAACTTTTACTATTGTGATACCGCCTCCTAATATTACAGGTAAATTACATTTAGGACATGCATGGAACAATGTTTTACAAGACATTTTAGTTCGACACAAGAAAATGTTAGGTTATGATATTCTTTTTTTACCTGGAATGGATCACGCGGGTATAGCTACTCAAAATAAAATTAAACAAAAGTTAAGAGAAGAAGGCTTTACAGATCAGACATTGAATAAAGATATTTTTTTGAAACATGCAACTTTATGGCGAGAAGATTATTCTAAAATGATTCGTGAGCAATGGGCTTCTCTAGGTTTATTTTTAGATTATAAATATGAAAAATTTACTTTAGATCCTTCTTTAACTGAAACAGTAGAAAAAGTTTTTATTAAATTATATGAGGATAAATTAATTTATCGCGATTATAAAATCATTAATTGGGACCCTTTTATTAAAACAACTTTATCTAATATAGAAGTGAATTATAAAGATGTCAAAGGGAAACTTTTTTATTTAAAATATTTTTTATCTCATGATTCTAATTTATTTTTAGAAGTCGCTACCACAAGACCTGAAACTATTTTTGCTGACCAAGCTTTAGCCGTTAATCCTAAAGATTGGAGATATCAACATTTGATTGGTAAAAAAGTTTTTGTACCATTCACTAATTCTTGTATTCCTATTATTAGTGATAATTCTGTTGATATTAATTTTGGAACTGGAGTAGTAAAAATAACTCCTGCACATAGTGAGATTGATTTTCAAATAGGTAAAAAAAATAATTTAAAATTGATTTTATGTATCAATGAAAATGGTACCATGAATGAAAAAGCTCAAAAATATCAAAATTTGAGTATTTTAGATTGTCGTCGATTATTAATAGATGATTTAACAAAATTAAATTTAGTTTCTATGATAGAAGATTATAATCATAGTGTAGGTTTTTCAAGTATTTCAGGATCTATTATAGAACCGAGATTATCTTTGCAATGGTTTATTAAAATGAAAGATTTATCTGCTTTTGTATTAAAAAAACATAAAATTAATTTTTTTCCTCAAAGATTTTTGAAAATTTTTAATAATTGGTTAGACAATGTTGAAGATTGGTGCATTTCTAGACAATTATGGTGGGGCCATTTTATTCCTGTTTGGTATAAAGATGACGAAATCAAAGTTCAAAGAGAGAATCCAGGTAATGGTTTTATCCAAGATCCAGATGTCTTAGATACTTGGTTTTCTTCATCTTTATGGCCTCTTAGTACTTTAGGATGGCCTTGGCAAAAAGATTCTTCGTTAAAAAGTCGTTTTCCTGTGGATGTTTTAGTGACTGGTTATGATATTTTAACTTTTTGGGTAACTAAAATGGTAATACAAAGTTTTTATTTAACGAAAAAAAAACCTTTTCAAAATGTTTTATTACATGGTTTAATTAGAGATTCTCAAGGACAAAAAATGTCTAAATCTAAAGGAAACGGTATAGAACCTCGAGATATTATTCAAAAATATGGTATAGATTCTTTGAGGTGGTTTTTAACTACAAGTGTGGCTAATGGTTCTGATTTATGTTATGATGAAACTAAAATCATGAATAGTTGGAATTTTATTAATAAACTTTGGAATATAAGTCGTTTCGCAAAAATAAATCTTCAGATTTTAGATCAAAATTTTCAAGAAGAATTTTTATTATTACCTGAAAAAGCCTTATTATATCAATTTTCTCAATTAATTAAAAAAGTTGATTTGTTATATGAACAATATGACTTTCATATAATAGGAGAGTTGTTGTATCATTTTATTTGGGAAGATTTTGGTAATTGGTTTTTAGAATTTTTGAAAATTTTCTTAAAAGAACAAAAAGAAAAATATTTAAACACTCAAAAAGTTTTATTTTTTGTTTTGAAAAATATTTTAAAATTATTGCATCCTTTCATTCCTTTTGTTACTGATGCTATTTATGAAGAATTAACTTTAGGTAAATCTATTATTCATGGTTCATGGCCTAATATTAATTATTTTAATGAAAAATCTTTAGAAGATTTTCAAAATTTAAAAAATTTAATTGTGAAATTTCGTAATTGGAAACAATCTTATCAAATTAGTAAAAAGAATTTAAAATTATATATTAGCGTTCCTTTTCAGAAAAAAAAAGAATTACAGATTTTTAATTCTATTTTAGTTACTTTTTTTCAAGTAAGCCAAATAGAAGTTAGTGACAATTTGTATTTGAAAGATTATTTTTGTTTATTTTCTGAAAAAGATATATCTATTTTGATAGAACAAAAATTTTGGAATCAAATTAATAATTTAGAAATAAAAAATAATTTAATTAAACAAGAAGAAATTCTTTTAAAAGAAATTCAAAGAAGCGAAAAAATTTTAAACAATAAATCTTTTATTTTAAAAGCTCATCCTGACAAGATTCAAGAAGAAAAAGAAAAATATCAAAAATATTTAAATAAGTTGAATAAATTAAAACAAAATAATACAAAATAAAAAAATTTAAATGAATAAATAAAGTTATGTTTATAAATAAAAATATTAATTTTGCAGTTTGGAAAACTGTGTCAAAACCTAAAGCTAATATCATTTTTAATCATGGATTAGGCGAAAGTAGTCAAGATTATTCTGATTATTTAGGAAGTATTTTTAATAGTGCTGATTATAATATTTTGTTGTATGATGTGAGAGGACATGGAAAAAGTATCGGCAATAAAGGCGATATTTCTAATTTTCATGTTTGGATAGATGATTTAAAAACTATTATTAATTTCGTGAGAAAAAAAAATAATTTAAAAATTTTTTTAATAGGCCATAGTATGGGTGGTATTATTGCTCAGAATTATGTAGTTAAATATGGAGATGTGGATGGCGTTGTTATCAGTTCGGTCCCAGTTTTTATACCTTCTCATTTAAATAAATATTTAAAGTATCCTTTGTATTTGTTTAATTTTAAAAAAAAGAAACTTAATTTTAATTCTTCTAAAATCGTTAATTCATTTGTTAGATATCCTAAGAATCCTTATAGGTTAGAATACGTAACTTCGCGTTTGTTACGTAATTTGTTATTTTTAAGCTTACGTTACCTTCAACAAAAATTATATCTTTATAAAGTACCTGTTTTATTTTTATATGGTTTGGAAGATCAAATAGTATCTTATCGTAATGGTGTTTATTTATTTAATAATGTTTTATCCAAAGATAAGAAAATTAAAATATATAATAAAACTTATCATAATTTATTTCATGATATAGAATCAGAAAAAATTTTGAACAATATAATCGAATGGTTAGATAAAAGAATTTCATAATTTATTTATTTTTTTCTATATTTTTATTTATGATAATTAAATAAAAATTGATTATAATTAAAATATTTATAAAATAAAATTTTTGAAAGAAAGATATTTTTTATATTTTTGAATTTTATTTTTCAAAAAGAGGTAATCAGATAATAATATGAATAATAATAATGCTTTACAAGATATTTTAAAAATAAGTAGTTTGACTTCAGAAGAAGTTTTAAAATATTTCGGTACAAGTCCAAAAGGCTTAAATATTGAAGAAGTAAAAAAAAGACATTTGATTCATGGCTTAAATGTTATGAAATCCAATAAAAATTTAAATGTTATTAAACAATTTATTAAACAATTTACTTCTATGTTTGCCATTTTATTATTAATATCAGGTTTTTTAGCTTTTTCTATTAATGAAACTGCTGTAGGAATTGCTATTGTAACAGTTGTGATTGTTAATGGTTTTTTTTCTTTTTTTCAAGAACGTAAAGCTAGTAAGATTTTATCTTCTTTAGGTGATATGATTTCTAATAAAATTCAAGTTTATCGCGGTGGTGAAGCGAAATTTATTGATACAACAGAATTAACCATTGGTGATGTAATTTTTTTAGATATGGGAACTAATATTCCTGCTGATGCAAGATTAATAGAAACTAATAATTTTTATGTAGATAATTCTATGTTAACCGGCGAAACAATTCATTTAAATAGGACTTGTGACCCTAATATTGATAATATTAAGGTTATTTCTGAGATACCAAATTTAGTATATGCAGGCACAACAGTAGTTCAAGGAAGTGCTAAAGCTGTTATTTATTCTATAGCTAATAATACTCAAATCGGCGAAGTTTCAAATTTAGTACAAAATATTGATAAAGGTTTGAGCACTCTTGAAAAAGAAATTCATAAAGTTATTATAATAATTAGTATAATTGCTTCATCTTTAGCTTTATTCGTTTTTTTAATTTGTTTATGGCGTTTTGGCACTAGTAGTGATTCTTCGACATCTAGTTTTCATATTTTTAAAGCATCTATTACTGTTGCTTTAGGAATGTTGGTTGCTAATATCCCAGAAGGTTTATTACCTACTATTAATTTAAGTTTGGCAATTGGTTCTCAAAGAATGGCGAAACAAAAAGCTTTAATTAAAAAGTTATTTTCTGTGGAAACATTGAATTCTACTACTGTTATTTGCACAGATAAAACAGGTACTTTGACAGAAAATAAAATAACTTGTAATAAAATATTATTTCCTGGTGGGTTTGTTGATATCACAGGTAATGGCTTGAATAAAGAGGGGGAATTTAAAAATTTTGATAAACAAAAAAATGATAAGATTTTAATTAAAATATTTATTGCATCTATACTTTGTTCTGAAGCAAATTTGATTGATGATTCTGTAAACAAAAAAGATTTCCAAATAATAGGTAGCCCTACTGAAGGATCTTTTTTGATTGCTGCTAAAAAATATGGTCTTGATATTCAAAATATTAGAAATAATTTTATTGTAGAAAAAATGATTCCTTTTTCATCTGAAACAAAAAAAATGAGTGTTTTAGTAAAAAATTTATCTCAAGAAAATTATGATCTTAATGAAAGATATGTATTTATTAAAGGTGCGCCTAGTATTTTATTAAAAGATTGTAAGTTTCAGTATAAAAATAAACAAGTAGTTGAATTTACTCAACAAGAAAAAGAATTTTTTATCAAACGTAATGAAGAATTATCTAGTCAAGGTTATCGTTTATTAGCTATCACTTATAAAAAATTAGAACCTAATCAAGAAATATATGAAGAAAAAGATATTGTTTTTTTAGGTTTTATAGTAAATTATGATCCCCCTAAAGTTGAAGTACGTGATGCAATTGATAAATTATATAAAGCTGGTTTAAAAGTTACTGTTATTACTGGTGATTATGGTCCAACAGCTGTAGCAATTGGTAAACAAGTAGGTATTATTAAAGATGAGCAATATTTAAATATAAACGGTTTACAAATGGATAAATTGTCTCAAGATGAATTACAAAATATTTTAAAAATTCCTAAGCCTATCTTGTTTTCTCGTACAACTCCTAAACATAAATTAAGAATTATACAAGCTTATCGTTCTAATGGAGAAGTGGTAGGTGTTATAGGCGATGGAGTTAATGATATTTTAGCCATGAAAGCAGCTCATATTGGTATTGCTATGGGTAAATCTGGTAAAGATGTTGCTCGTAATACAGCTGATATGATTTTATTAGATGATAATTTTTCTACTATTCCAAAAGCACTTTTGGAAGCTCGTGGTATCTACGATAATATTAAAAAATTTATAACTTACGTTTTTAGTTCTAATATTCCTCAAATTTTTCCTGTTATTTTTATGGCCATGTTCGGAATACCGCTTTATTTAACTGTTATGCAAATTTTAGCTATAGATTTAATAACTGATTTAATTCCAGCTATAGCTTTAGGAGCAGAAGAAGCTCAAAGTAGTTTGTTAGACAAAAAACCTATTACTAAAAATGATCGTTTATTAGATAAAAAATTATTGAAAAGGGGTTATGGTTTTTTAGGTTTGATCGAAGGCACTTTAGCTTTAATTTTCTTTTTATGTTATTTTCATTATTCAAGCGGACAAAATATAATTTCTTTTGCTCAAAATTGTAAATTTACAAATTTAATAGATTCTGAACATTTTAAATTAGCTTCTACTATGGCTTTTGGAGCCGTTATCTTTGCTCAAATAGGTAATGTTTTTGCTTGTAGATCCGATAAATTTTATTTTTGGCAAACCTCTAAAACAAAGAATATTCTTTTGTATTTCGGTATTTTATGTGAATTAATTTTATTTATTTTTATTTCGCAAATTCCAGTCTTAAACAAGTTTTTTGGAACAGTTATAATACCATTTCAAAATTATATCGTTTTGTCTTCATGTATTTTTATAATATTATTTTTTGATTTTATTTATAAATTTATTAATAATAAAAAGAAATTACAAAAAAATTAAACTTAAAAAGTTTAATTTTTTTTCTTTCTGTAAAAAATATTACAAAGATTTTTAATTATCAAAAATAAAGGAAAACTTTGAAAATAATGAAACTTATTGTTGGTTTAGGTAATCCAGGTTTAATTTATGATAATACTCCTCATAATATAGGTTTTATGATGATTGATTATTTTTTAGATTATTTGAAAAAAAATGTAAAAATAAAATTTACAAAAGAACCATCAAGTTTAGTTTATAAATGTCAAATAAATGAAAAAGAAATTTTATTATTAAAACCACAAACTTATATGAATTTTTCTGGAGTAGCTATAAAAAATATTATGCAAAAATATAAAATTAATATAGATGATATTTTGGTTTTATACGATGATATTTATTTAAAAGCTGGTTGTTTTAAATTAAAAATTAAAAGTGGTCATAGTGGTCATAATGGTATAAAAAATATTATAGAAGTTTTAAAAACTAATAAATTTAAAAGATTAAAGATAGGTGTAGGTTATGATTCTTTGAAATCTTTAAATGAATATGTTTTGAGTCCTTTTGAATTAATAATTAAAAAGTCAATTTTAGATAAATTCCCTTTATTTGTAGATATATTAATGTATTTTATTAAAGATTTGGCTATAGATCAAATTTTAAATTTTGTAAAAATAAAATAATAATAATTTTTAAAATTATTTTTTTATATGTTATAATAATGTGTTGCTAATTTTAAGAATTAACTTTTTATTTAAATCTTATGATTAAACTTATTTCTTTGAAAACTGAAGATGATATTTTAAACTAT
>NZ_JANHJP010000066.1 GCF_028595955.1 Columbia Basin potato purple top phytoplasma | reverse complement strand
ACTCATCTTTTCTGAAATTTCAATGAAATTTCAAAACATTAGAAAATAATATTTGTATAAATATAAGTATAACCAGTATAAGATAAAGAAAGAACCATTCAAAATATTATAAGTATTAAAGACTTGTAAAAAAATTAAGACAAAGTAAAACAACTACAATATTGGATTCATTTACCTGAAACTCTCCCCACCACATGTCGCGGACATCCAACGGGACCTCAGACCAACGGTGGTAAGGT
>NZ_JANHJP010000065.1 GCF_028595955.1 Columbia Basin potato purple top phytoplasma | reverse complement strand
CTAATTCTCAAGGTAAATTGATGTTACATCATGTGGGAGAAATAGAAGAACCCATCATTGAAAAAAAATATACTTTCTTCGGTCTCAACGGTTTAGATAATTGTCAATATCCTGATAAAGTTCCCAAAGATTTAGCACCTTTTATTAGAGAGCCTTTTGATAATTGGTATTATACAGGAAAAATGAACCCTTATAAAGATCATGGGGGAAGTGATAAGGATTATATTATAAGTTCTGGTTTTGATATAGAT
>NZ_JANHJP010000064.1 GCF_028595955.1 Columbia Basin potato purple top phytoplasma | reverse complement strand
TAAACATACTAAGAAAATTAATTTTTTATGTATTTGAAGATTTAATTATTTATTTGATAAATAAATTAATTATTACATATCCTCAAAGCCTTAAAGTGAAAATTTTCAAAAAAAATATTAATTTATATTTGTAAAATAATTTTTATTTATTTCAAAAACAAATGAATTAAATGTTTTGCTATACGATGATACACCAATAATTCGTATAGTTTTCAACAGTTTAGTGTCTTATTGAAGGACATTTAATCTTAAAAATAA
>NZ_JANHJP010000063.1 GCF_028595955.1 Columbia Basin potato purple top phytoplasma | reverse complement strand
AAAAAAAAAAAGAAGAACACAAAAGTAAAAACAACCAAAAGTATGTCGAGTAAGAATAGAGTAATTCATGGGATATAACTTACTAAACAAAATAGATAATAATTTTAATTTAAAAAAATTATTATGTGCAAATGCACGCGCTCGGTACTAGTTAGTTTAATTTCATAACTACACTTCTAACATTTCTATTTAATATGCAAGATATTTCTAAAATGCATATATTCAAAAAATGTTCTAACAATTAACACCACAAAATGGGAAAATTAGAACAATACGT
>NZ_JANHJP010000062.1 GCF_028595955.1 Columbia Basin potato purple top phytoplasma | reverse complement strand
ACCCTTACCACCATTGGTCTGAGGTCCCGCCAGATGTCCGCGACATTTGGTGGGGAGAGTTTCAAGTAAATAAATCAAATATTGTAGTTGATTTACTTTGTCTCAATTTTTGTTACAAGTCTTTAATACTTATAATATTTTGAATGTTTCTTTTTTTAATCTTATACTGGTTATACTTATATATACAAATATTATTTTCTAATGTTTTGAAATGTCATTGAAATTTCAAAAAAGATACGCATGGGATCTGACATTATCCATGACCACGATGAGGCATGCAT
>NZ_JANHJP010000061.1 GCF_028595955.1 Columbia Basin potato purple top phytoplasma | reverse complement strand
ATCTTCATTACTTAAGGTATCTATATAAAAACTCCCAGAATCAAAATAATCTATTTCACTCCCTCCATGACCTTTATAAGGAGGCATTTGATCAGTATAATACCAATTATCAAAAGGTTCTCTAATAAAAGGCGCTAAATCTTTTGGAACTTTATCGGGATATTGACATTGATCTAAACCGTTAAAACCGAAGAAAGTATATTTTCTTTCAATAATGGGTTCTTCTATTTCTCCCACATGATGTAACATCAATTTTCCTTGAGAATTACGAAAAGGTTCATCTTCTT
>NZ_JANHJP010000060.1 GCF_028595955.1 Columbia Basin potato purple top phytoplasma | reverse complement strand
CAGAAAGATGATAACTGATAATTTCCCGATTATATAAATCCATGATTACTGATAAATAAAGAGTTTTATTTTTATTATAAGATAAATAAGTAAAATCCGCGCACAGTTTTTGTAAAGGACGAGTAGCTTGAAAATTATTTTTTAAAAGATTTAATTGAGAAAGAGGAATGTAATTTTTATTTTGATAACGTTTCAGATAACGATTTTTTCTGGTTTGACATAATAAATTCATTTTTTTCATTTTCAGATAAACCGTTTTAGGATTGACTTTAATTTTTGTATTTACAA
>NZ_JANHJP010000059.1 GCF_028595955.1 Columbia Basin potato purple top phytoplasma | reverse complement strand
GTGAAGTTCTTTCCGGTCGGAGACATCCCTACAGCTTCCAATAGTGGCATATTGTACCTATATAATATTCATAAAGCGGAAAATTTATTTAATAATACGGAAACTGTTTTCAAATAGTAAGATATCAGGGTCAATATTTTTAACTATATAAAAAACAAAAAAGTGATAAATAAGAAATATACAAGTAACATATAATAAAGAGATTTAATAACACAATGATCCACTAGAGAACTTACTTATTCGTTTTATACGTAGTATCCATTATCAGTACATATGACTACATTCTAATC
>NZ_JANHJP010000058.1 GCF_028595955.1 Columbia Basin potato purple top phytoplasma | reverse complement strand
CTTACCACCGTTGGTCTGAGGTCCCGCTGGATGTCCGCAACATGTGGTGGGGAGAGTTTCAGGTAAATGAATCCAATGTTGTAGTTATTTTACCTTGTCTTAATTTTTCTTACAAGTCTTTAATACTTATAATACTTTGAATGTTTCTTTTTTAACCTTATACTGGTTATACTTATATTTATAAGAATATTATTTTCTAATGTTTTGAAATTTCCTTGAAATTTCAGAAAAGATATGTACGGGACCCGACATTATCCATGACCAAGATGAGACATGCGTGGGAGCTCAAGA
>NZ_JANHJP010000057.1 GCF_028595955.1 Columbia Basin potato purple top phytoplasma | reverse complement strand
TATTTTTTTAAAAGTATCACAAACTTTTAAAAAAAAATCAAAGAAAAATTCCAATAATTGTAAAAAGGGTAAAAAAAAGGTTAATTTATTCCAAAGAAAAACTAAAATAATTTTAATAAAATTAAAAAAAATTAAAAAATTTTTATCCCAACCAACATTAAAACCAAATAATAAAGATGATTGAGTAAAACAAATATGATGAAATAAAACATAAAAAAAAGAACCAAAAGCTTTTAAATAAGAAAAAGAAAAAAGATATTTAATCATCATCATATTTTCTTAACTTAAAAA
>NZ_JANHJP010000005.1 GCF_028595955.1 Columbia Basin potato purple top phytoplasma | reverse complement strand
GGAATTGAAGCCCCTATTTTTTGATATTTTTGAGGTTGTTTTAAGAAATCAATTAATTCTTTCATTTCCTCTTTTTTTTCATTACCAGTTACATCTTAGAAAGTAAAAAGAGATTTTTGTTTAGAAGAAATCAAAGGTTTGGAATTGGATTTTCTTATATTACCGAGTATTTGTTTTATAATATAAAAAATAAATGCAATGGTATACATAGTATGGTTGTATAAAACATTAATGATTATAAAAGAAAAAATGGCCATTTATCAGTTATTTGAGATAAAATTTCGAAATCTGTTTTGTATTCATATACTGTATCTTGAGAATTATTTTCTGTTTTTAAAATTTTAATAAAATTATATATTTTGTTTATTCCATAAGGTTCTAATATTTTAGTTTGATACAAAATATTGTTTATATCTTTTACTTCTAATAAATAATATAGTGAATTTGCAGAATATATTAAAACTTGTTGTATATTTAAAGTTTTTAATCAATTTATTCTTAAATTTGTTGTCCATTTCTTTTAATAATATTTTTTTACCTCGAGGTTCCGATTTAAAAATATTATTAAAAACACAAAACAAAGTTATAAAAAATAAAATTGTTTTTCTTTTCTAATAAAATTAAAAAATTTTTTATCATTGTTTAAAAAAAATCCTATCTAGATAATATTTATTTTTTATCGAATTAAAGCTAAAATTATTTATATTTTAAAAATAAATTTTTAGGATAAATTTTTATATTTTTTCATTAAATATTAAATTATATTATTTTTTATTAATTATTATTTTAATAATAAAACGGAATTCTTAAAATTTAAATTTTTACAAAAATTTCATTTTTTTATTCACTAATTATAATTATATTATAAAATTTTTACTTATTATAATGAATGTTGGAAATAATATTTTATTAAATTTTTATTTAATTTTTCAAATATTCATAATTAAAAATATTCATAATTAAAAATATTCATAATTTAAAGATTTTGAAAACAATTTTATTTTTATTTTTTTTATTTATTTTAAATTCTTTTTATGTTTATAGATTTATTTAGTAATTTTTTTGATTTTTCATAATCTTTTTTTGACTTTTAAAAATAAATTTGTTATAATTAAAACATAATTTTACTATCCTGTTGAAATTTAATGTTTTAAAATTTTTTTATTTTTTTTGAATTTTTAAAATTTTTTTATTTTTTTTGAATTTTTATTTGCATTTATTTTATAAAGGTTTAAAAGGGTATTTTTTTAAATGATTTTTTTGTATAAAAAAGGATTTTATTTTTATGGTTTTTATTTTAACTAGTAATCGTTGTTCTTCATGTAAAAAAGCTAAACAATGGTTAGATTTACATCATATTAAATATCATGAAAAAAATTTGAGTCATTCTTCTTTCACTGAAAAAGATATTGATATAATTTTGAATTATGAAAATATAGATTTTACCAATATAATATCTACTCGTTCTCGAATTTTCAAAAAACAGAAAAAAGATTTATTTCTAATGACTATCCAAAAGATAAAAAAATTTATAGTAAAAAACCCATCTATTTGCAAAAAACCTATTATTTATAATTCAAAATCTATTGTAATAGGTTATAATAAAGAAGATATTAGAGTTTTTATGCCTAAAAATTTACGAAAATATATTATTCAAAATAATATTAATACAGAATATAATAATAATTATGTTTTTATGATAAAAAAATATTTTAGTTTTAAATAAATTTACCAATTGATAAATTTTATCAATTGGTAAATTTATCAATATAGTTAATTTCAAAGATATGTCTAATTTTAAAGATAATTATTATTTTGATAAAATAAAAAATAATATTAATATAAAAACTAATTGGATTTTTGTCATTTAGTTTGATAGAATAAAAAAATATTTTTTTATTTTAATATAAAATAATAAAATATTGTAAATGTAGAGCATTTAATATGATTCTAAATAGAATAATAACAATAAAGATAGTAATAAAATTTTTTAATTATTTTATTTTTTTTTTTATATTATATTTTTGTATTTATTATTTTTTATTTTATTTTTTTGAATTTGTATAATTATTTTTATCCTAAAAATGCTAATAAATTTATTTTTTTGAACATTAATTATATATCTAGTGATAGCATGTCTCCCGAATATAAAAAAAATGATTTGATTATTGTAAAAAAAATAACTAAAGAAGAAATTTCAAATTTAAAAGAAGGTGATGATGTAGTTTTTTATATTGAGGAACAATTTCAAACGAATAAATTATTGAGACAAATTCCTTTTGTTTGCCATCGAGTACAGTATAATAATAAAAATGAAAAATTTATAACAACTAAAGGGATAAATAATAATAAAATATTAGATTTTGAAAAAAGAATTAGTTATGAAAATGTTATGTATAAAATTATTTATACAATTCCATTATCAAATATTATAAAGAAAAAAAAATCTTATTTATCTATTATTGGTTATATTATTTTGATTTTATCTATGTTTTTTTTGATATTTAATTTTAAAAAATCAATTATTTTTAAATTTATTAAAAATAAGTTTTCTTATTTTATAAATTTAATAAATTTGTTTCTAAGATAATAAATAGATAATATAAACTCACAAACTTATTATATTTTCGAATTCAATTTTAAAATAATTTTGAAATTAGCGGTAGGATTAAAAATATTGGATTTTATTAATGAATTTGAAATATTTTTAAAAATCGAATGTAATTATTCTTATTTTACTATTAAGAATTATATTTATGATGTAAAAGAATTTCAAAATTTTTTGTTTCAAAAAAATATGATATTTAATTTTATTGATTTATCTGAAATAAATGAAGCTCGTTATTTTGTTTCTTATTTAAGTAATAAACATTTATCTAATACTAGTATTCTTAGAAAAATCTCTTCTTTAAGACTTTTTTATAATTTTTTAATCGAAAGATATAACTTTAAGCATAATATTTTTAAATTAATTAAATTAAAAAAAAAATCTAGAAAATTACCTCAAATTTTACCTGAATCTTTTATTCAAAATTTATTAGATGTTATTGATACATCAAATATTTTTGGGTATCGTAATTATATTATTTTAGATTTACTTTATAGTTGTGGTTTAAGAGTAAGTGAATTGGTTAATTTACAAATAAATAATATTTATTTTATGAATCATCAAATTTTAATTTATGGTAAAGGTAAAAAAGAAAGATTTATACCTCTTCATATTGTTTTATCAAATATGTTGAAACATTATTTAACTTATATAAGAGATAAATTTTTAAATAAAAATAGAAAATCGAATAGGGCTAAACATGATTTTTTATTAATCAATTATAAAGGCGATCCTTTAACAGAAAAAGGAATTAGATTTATTTTAAATCAATTAAGTTCTAAGGTAAGTTCAAATATTTCTTTGTATCCTCACGCTTTTAGACATGCTTTTGCTACTGTTTTATTAAATCATGGAGCAGATTTAAGAGTTGTTCAAGAATTATTAGGACACGCTAATTTAAAAACAACTCAAATTTATACTCATGTTTCTGATGTTTTTTTAAAAAAAAAATTTATAGAAAAACATCCTAGAAATGTTTATAAAAAAAAATTATTAAAAAAAACATAAAGGAAATATTGAATATGCCAAATAAAGTAAATTTTTTTTTTGAAGTTGTAAGCATTTATAAAGATAAAAATATTAGTTTACCAAAAAGATATACTCTTTATAGCGCAGGATATGATTTTGAATCGGCTATTTCGATTTTTATAAAACCTAAAGATTTAGTTTTAATTCCTACAGGTATAAAAGCTTATTTTGAAAGTGATAAATTTTTATGTATATATCCTAGATCTTCATTAGCTTTAAAAAAAAGCTTGATAATGCCTAATAGTGTAGGGATTATAGATAGTGATTATTATAATAATTTAAAAAATGAAGGACATATTTTTGTACCTTTATATAATATATCGGATAAAGAAGTAAAAATTGAAAAAAGAGAAAGAATAGCTCAAGGTATTTTGCAAAAATTTTATTTAACTAATAATGATTTTACACAAGATAAGAAAACCCGTCAAGATGGTTTCGGAAGCACTGATTAAAATTGTTATATAAAGATTTAAATTATAAAAAAATAAAAATATGTTAAAATAATTTAGATTCGTTTAAAATAAATAATTTTACGGAAAATATTAAAATTTAATATAAATTTAATTTGCAAATTATAAATATAAATAATTTGATGTATATTTGTTGTATTATGGATGTTTAATAATTTAATTATTTTAAAAATTTTAATAAAATTTAATTAGGAGTTAATTTTGTTTTTATGTCATCTGTTGTTTCTATTAAACAATTATTAGGATCAGGAATTCATTTCGGAAGTGCAGCTAGAAAATGCCATTATAAAATGAAACCTTTTCTTTTTTCAAATGAAACAGGAATACCTATTGTAAGAAATAGAATTCATATTATAGATCTAAAGAAAACAATGGAAGCAATTGAATTTGTTTATCCGAAGATAGTTGAATTAGCGTCTAATAATGGGAAAATTTTATTTTTAGGTACCAAAAAACAAATTCGAGAAATTGTTCAGCAAGAAGCTGAAAGAGCCAAACAATATTATATTTCATATAGATGGTTAGGCGGTACTTTTACTAATTTTCAAACTATTTTAAAAAGAATTAATGTTTTAAAAGATTTATATAATCAAGAAAAAGAAGGCTTGTGGAAAGGTTTGCCTAAAAAAGAAGTTATTAAATTAATAAGACAAAGAGAAAAACTAGAGAAGTTTTTAGGTGGTATAAAAAACATGACAAGTTTACCTCAAGCTATTTTTGTTATTGATGTTAAGAAAGATATTATAGCGATAACTGAAGCACGTAAATTAAATATTAAAGTTTTTGGAATTATTGATAGTGATTGTGATCCTGAATTAGTTGATTATATTATTCCTGCTAATAATGATGCTATTAAAGGTGTTAGGTTAATAACTTCTATTATCGCAAATGCAGTTATCGAGGGAACTCAAAAATCAAATAATAATAAAATTGATGTAAAAAAATAATGAATAAGAAAATATATAAAACAAAATAAAAATTTAAAAAAATAAAATTTTGCTATAAAGTGATATTTTATTTATAATCTTATTTTATTAAAATCGTAATTTATTATAATTAAAGATGTTTAATAAACATCTTTTTTTAATATTAAAAATAATATTATCAGTATTGAAATAAAAATAAATTTGGAAAAAAATTAAAAAAGGGATAAACATTCATGAAAATAACAATTGAAATGATTAAAGAGTTAAGACAAAAAACTCAGGCAGGTATTACCAATTGTAAAAAAGCTTTAGAAGAGACTAATGGTGATATTGAATCAGCGATTAATTTTTTAAAAGAAAAAGGTCTTTTTTATCATAAAAAGAACAAAACAAAAGACATTCTTGAAGGCTTAACAAATGTTGTTGTTAAAAATAACAAAGCTATTTTATATGAACTTAATGCAGAGACAGATTTTGTTGTTCAAAATAAAAATTTTATGGAATTATATAATCAATTAGAAAATATTTTATTAGAAGCTGATTCTTCTATTCAAAATTTAAAAGATTTTTTAAAATATCAATGGAATGGTCAAAGTGTTGAAGAATTGATTTCCCAAAAATCTTTTATAATTAAAGAACAAATTGTTTTATCACGTATTCAAATTATTTATAAAAAAGATGAGGAAGGTTTTGGTTTTTATAAACATCAAGGAGGCAAGATTTCCGCTTTAGTTCATTTAACTAAATCTTCTGCTGATGTTGAAGAACATATTCCAGTGCATATAGTTGGAATGAAACCTAAATTTTTGAGTAAGGAATTAATAGATATTAATTTCTTAAATAAAGAAAAAGAAATTTTATTAGAACAATTGAAAGAAAAAAATAGTCATAAACCTTTAAAAGATGAACTATTAAACAAAATAGTAGAAAATAAATTTAATACTTTAATAGAACAAAATTGTTTATTAGAACAACCTTTTTATATGGAATCAAATCAAAAAGTTAAAGAATATTTAATCCAAAATAAAACTGATATTATAAACTATTATTATTTTGAAGTAGGAAAAAAATAATTTTAAATAAAATATTTTATAAATAATTTTTTATTAAAAAAAAAAAAAAAAGAGAGAGAGGGAAAAGTTAATGTTTAAAAGAATTCTTTTAAAATTAAGCGGAGAGGCATTAAAAGGAGAAAATTTTAACATTAATCCTCAAACAGTTAAGAAAATAGCTGAAGAAATAAAAGAAATTAAAGATTTAGGTATTGAGATTATAATTATTGTTGGTGCAGGAAATATTTGGCGTGGTCTTGTAGGTCAAGAATTAGGTATGGAACGTAGCCGTTCAGATTATATGGGTATGTTAGGTACTATAATTAATTCTTTAGCTTTACAAGATGCTTTAAATAATTTACAAATCCAAACAAGAGTAATGACTTCTTTTCCTGTTATTGCAGTAGCAGAACCGTATATTAAAGAAAAAGCTTTAAGACATTTAGATAAAAATAGAGTTGTTATTTTAGGCACTGGCTTAGGTTTACCTTATTTTTCTACAGATACTGCAGCTGCCCTGAGGTCAGCAGAATTAAATGTAGATGTTATTTTAATGGCGAAAAATGGAGTTGAAGGTGTTTACGATAAAGATCCTAAAAAACATACAAACGCTATTTTGTTAAAAAAAATCGATTATAAAGAAATTCTTTCTAAAAGATTAAATATTATGGATATGACAGCTGTTTCTTTATGTTGGGAAAATAAGATTGATATTTTAGTTTTTGATATGAATGCAAAAGGTAATTTTAAAAAAGTTGTTTTAAAAGAGAAAATAGGGACTTTAATTACTTCGAAGGAGGATAAATAAAAGAAATATGGAAGATTTATCAAAAGAAATTTTAATAAAATTAGAAAATCAAATACGTAAAGCCCAAGAAGTTATGTTATCTAAATTTAATAACATTCGAACAGGAAGAGCTAATCCTAAAATTTTGGATAAAATAACTATTAATTATTATAATGAAGATATTGCTTTAAAAAATATTAGTACTATTAGTGTTCATCAAGGCAATCAGATTAATATTAAGCCCTTTGATAATACTGTTATCAATAATATTTCTAAGGCTATTTTAAATTCTGATTTAGGAATAACTCCTCAAGACGATGGTAAAGTTATAAAATTAATCTTTCCTCAACCTACAGAAGAAAAAAGAAAAATGTTAGTGAAAGAAGTAGAAAAAATAGCAGAGCAAACTAAAGTAATAATAAGAAATATTCGTCGTCAAGGTAAAGAACAAATTCAAAAAATGAATTTAAACGACACATTAGAAAATATTTGCTTAAAAGATATACAAAATTTAATAAATAAATTTATTAAATTAATAGAAGTTGAAACAATTAAAAAAAATAATGAATTGTTGAAAATTTAAAAATGAATAAAAAAAAATCATTTATTAAAATTTATACAGGATTAATCCTTTTTTTAATAAATTTATTTTTTTTCTTTTTTTTTACATGGATTGACAAGAAATTTAATAAAATTTTTTTTATTTATTTTTGTTTATTTTTTATTTTGGTAATTATGATATGTTCTGTTAAAGAAGTATTAAAATCTAAACAATTACTTAAAAATAATTTTTTAAAGTTTATTTATTTTATTTTTTCTTTTATCTTTTTTTATCTTTTTTTTCTTTTTTTATTTTGTTTTTATTGTAATAACCCTCAATTAAATGATTTTTCAAAAATTTTTTCGAAAAAAATCTATTTACCTGCACAATTAATTTATTTAAAACAATCATTTCAACTTAAACAATTTTTGTTTTATTTTTTCTTTCTTTTTATTTTTTTATGGTTTTGTTTTTTATTTGTTAATAAGTTTAGGACAGAAAATTTAAATTTTCTTTTATTAATTTTAATATATATTGTTTTACCTAGTGCTTGTTTTTTTACTTTAATTTGTTTAAATTATGAATGGTTCGTTTACTTATTTGTTATTACTATTGCAAATGATAGTTTTGCTTATTTAGGCGGTATTTTATTCGGTAAGCATCTTTTATATCCTAAAATTAGCCCTAAGAAAACTTGGGAAGGTTCTTTATGCGGCGTTATTATATCCTTAATTATTGTATTTTGTATTTTTGATAGAAGATTACTCATAAACAAGTTACCATTTTATATTTTTACTTTTTGTAATTGTATTATCGCTCAAATAGGTGATCTTATTGCTTCAAAATTTAAAAGAGATTTTTTAATTAAAGATTTTGATAGTTTAATACCTGGTCATGGTGGTTTTTTAGATCGTTTTGATTCTTTATTCTTTTTATCTTTTTTTGTTATTTTTATTTTATCAATTCCTCGAGAATTTATTTGCTTTTAAAATAAAAAAATATCTCGTTTGAGATATTTTTTTATTTTAAAGTTGTTTATTAAACAATTAAACTCTTTGTAATTCTAATTTTCTTAATGCACGTGCTGATATGTAAACTTTTTTCTTTTTACCCTTTTGATCAATGATATTAACTTTTTGTAAATTAGCTTTCCATAATTTACGAGTCGCATTCATCGCATGACTACGTTTATTTCCGAATAAAGTTGTTTTTCCAGTGATATAACATTTACTCATAATATTTATTCTACTCCGTTTATGATGTTTTTGTGTGTTTATAACTTATAATTTATTATAATATATTTTTGTTAAAAAATAACATATTTTTATTCCTAATAATACAGAAGATATTAAGAATCCAAAAACAATATTAATAAAAATATTCATATGTTATAATATAATTGTTTTTTTGAATTCTTTTATATTTTTTCATTATTCAAAAAAAATATAAAAGAATTTATTAGTTACGTTTTTTTTATAAAGTACTTAATATTATAATAACTAAGAAAGATTTAAATCACAAATAAAAGAAAATTTTATAGAAATTAAAAAGGATTACATTATAAAAAAATGGCAGAACAAAAAATTATAGACGGCAATTTATTTAAAAAAATGATTATAAACGGAACTTTTTATTTAAAAAAAAATTATCAAAAAATAAATAATTTGAATGTTTTTCCTGTTCCTGACGGAGATACAGGTACTAATATGCAAATGACTATGATGGAAGGCGTTAAAAAACTTCAATTGATAAATGATTCTTCTATTATTCAAGTTAGTAAAGTTTTATCTGATGCTTTATTAATGGGTTCTAAAGGTAATTCAGGCGTTATTTTCTCTCAATTTTTTTCCGGCATTTATGATTATATTAGTAGTTTGAAAAAAAATAATATTAATGCTGAAGAGTTTATTGATTCTATGATTAGCGGTTATAAAAAATCTTATTCCTCAATTGTCGAACCAGTAGAAGGAACTATTTTAACTGTTTTACGAGAATCTATTGAAGAAACTGTAAAAAAAAAGAAGGAAATTAATACAATTAAAAGAGCTCTTCAAATAATTATTGAAAATGCTAAAATTTCTTTAAGCAAAACTCCTGATTTATTACCTATTTTGAAACAATATAAAGTAGTAGATAGTGGTGGAGCAGGATTTATTTGTTTTTTGGAAGGAATGTTATTATTTTTAGATGATGTTCAGTTAGAAAACGATGATATAACATTTTTAGATTTAAAAGTCAATCATAATATTGAAAAAAATAGTGAATTAAAATATAAATATTGCACTGAATTTATTATTAAATTGAATAGTTCAAATGATTTTGATGTCGAAGATCAGAAGCAAAAGATGACTAATTATGGCGATTCTTTAATTTTATTGAAAGATTCTGATTTATTAAAAATTCATATTCATACGAATAATCCTGATAATATTTTAACAAAATTATCTAAATACGGGACATTAGTTAAATCTAAAATTGAGAATATGAAAGAACAATATCATAATTTTATTTCTAAAGAAAAACATAAAAATGATTCTAAAGTTTCTAGATATTCTGTTATTACTTTTGTTTCTAGTTCAGGAAAAGAAATCGAAAATACTTTTAAAGATTTACAATCTGATATTGTTTTGAATTTATATAAGAATTTTTTGTCAGTAGAAAAATTAAACAAAATAATTAATGAAATTAACGCTGAAATTATTGTTATTTTCCCTAATCAATCAGACATAATACCTATTATAAAAGAAACTTGTGAATTAAATCCTAAATTAAAAATCGAAATTATCCCTACTAATGATATTGTTGAAAGTTATATTTCTCTTTTAGTTTTTGATAAAAATATTTCTTTACAAAAGAATTTGACTAATATGAAGAATTATATGCAAAAAATTCAAATCGGAAAAATCATTGATTCAAGGTATCTTGAGAACAAAATAGATCATAAATTGGATTTAGATTGTTTTGTTTCTTATATGAAAAATAAAATAATAGAAAATAATAAAGATTTAATTTTATTAACTAAAAATTTATTAAAAAAGATGATTAGTAAAAAAAATAATTTTTTAACTATTTTTTATCATAAACAAACTTTTTTGAAAAGAAATTTAGAAAAAATAGAATCTTTTGTAGAAGAACATTTCCCTAATTTAGAAATAGAAAAGATAGAAAATAATAATAGCCAAAAATATCCTTATATTTTTGTTTTAGAATAAATGATTAATATTTATTTTTTAATTTTTATATTATTTTTTATTTATGCTTATATAAATAAAAAATAATAGTTAATATATTTAAATACATTATGTTTATTTTTTGGATAAATATAAATTGTTTATTATAAATTATAAATTTCCTTTTCAGGTTGCATATATTATTTGGATTAGTTTTTATATGAATATATAAATAAAATTATTTTCTTTTATATTAATTTTCTTTTATATCAAAAAGAAAATAATTAGGAATTTAATTGTTTTATAATTATGGGGTTTGTTTGGATATAAATTTTTATATTTTTTTTGATATAATGGATTATAATTAATTAAACTATAAATAGTATTTTCTACTAATTTTTCATTTTTTTTAATAAATAAATTAAATTAAATAATAGAATAGAGAGGTTTTTAATCATTAAACGAAGATTATTTTTTTTTGATATTGACGACACTTTATATAGTAATGGAAAAAATGAAGTTTTGTCACAAACTAAGAAATTAATTTTAAAATTATCTCAAAACCCTAATGTAGTATTAGGTATAGCAACTGGTAGAAATTATGCAAATTTAGATGTTATTCAGGAATTATTACCTTGTTTCAAATATTTAGTTTTGGTTAATGGTGCTTTGGTTTTAGAAGATAATAAAGTTATTGATGAACATCCAATTCCTGTTAATTATATTGATAACGTTGTGAAACAAATTAAATTATACTCTGGTTTTAAAATTTTAGCTTCCGGAGTTAGTATGAATGGGTCAGCTTTTTTTTCTAATGATGATTCGAAACAATTAGAAATTATTAAACATTGGACAAAGAAATTTGATATTAAAATTGATAATCAATTTTATTTAAAAGAAAAAATTTTTATGTTGAATATTTTTGGAGATGATCGAGAAAAGATAAAAACTTTTTTAGATAAATTAGATTATTTTCAAGGATATTATTGGAACACTCATATTGATTTAACAATGAAGACAATTAATAAATTACATGGTATTCAAAAAATTAAGCCAAAATATAATGATTACGAATTAATTTGTGTTGGAGATGGTTGCAATGATAAAGAAATGTTAGAATTTGCTGATATCGGTATTGCAATGGGTAATTGTGAATATATAGATGTTAAAAAAAAAGCTAATTTAATATCTGATCATATTATGGAAAATACAATGTATGATTTTTTTATTAAAAATAATTTAGTTTAATTTTTTTAATTTCGATTGATTTTGTAGTAAATTCATCAATTGGTTTTCATTATTTTTTATTATGCGATATTAATAATTAGTAAAGGATTTTTTTGATGGAGCAAAAAACAAAAGCATTATATATTTTTACAGACAAATTTCAAAATTTAACAGAACAAGAAAAAAATATTTTTTCTAAAATTGTAAATAAATTATTTCAAATAAATTATCTAACTATTCAAAAAACAGAAGATGCCAATGATTATCGTTTTATTTTATTATATAAAGAACTTTTTACTTCTTTTTTTAAGTTGTCTGATTTTCAATTGGAAATTAAAAAATATGATGAAGTTATTTTTATTAAAAATTTAAATCATTTTAATAAATTAAAATTAAAAAAAGAAGAAAGTTTAATTTTATTAATTTTACGTATTTTATTTCAACAAAAAAGAGAAAATAAATCTAGTGGTACTATTTCAATATATTTACAAGATATTTATCATAAATTAAATAGTATTGATTATAAAGAAATCAAAAAATTGACTAAAGAAAAAATAAAAAACATTTTAGCTTTGTATAAAAGGTTCAATATTATTAATTATATAGAAAATGAATTATCTGATGATTTAATTATAACAATTTATAATTCTATTCTTTATTTGATTGATTTAGATATGATTAAACAGTATACAGAGTCATTAAATTTGAAGTATGACGACAAAAATTAAAATGAAAAAATTAACTAAAATAATATTAATTAATTGGCATTTATTTTCTTATCAAGAGATAGAGATTAAAGATAATGTTTTGATTTCAGGCGAAAATGGAGCAGGTAAATCAACTTTATTAGACGCTTTGCAATATGTTTTGATAGGCGAGAAAAATAGTGTTAAATTCAATATAGCTGCTAATGATAATGCTAAGCGTTCGTTAGAAAGTTATATTAAAGGTAAACTTGGCATCGAAAATAAAGAATTTTTAAGAAATCAAGATGTTGTTACACATATTGCATTGGAATTTTATGATGAACAAACACAAACATATACTATTTTAGGATGTGTTTTAGAATTACCTTATAGAGGTATTTTAAAGGATAAATTTTATCTTTTATCTACTAGTATGCGCCTAAATAAAAATGTTTTTATATTTGATAATCAAATAAGAAATATTAAACATATGCGCGATTATTTTAGATCTTTTAATAAAGATTTTGATTTTTTTGATACTAAAAAACAATATCATAATGCAGTTGGTAAATATTTAAAAATTAATATTGTAAAATATTTAAAAATATTACCTAAAGCATTATCTTTTAAACCTTTGAATTTACAAAAATTTATTTTTGATTTTTTGCTAGAAGAAAACCCTATTAATATTAATAGTTTAAAGAATAATGTTCGACAATTAAAACAAATTGAATTTCAAATGGAAATAGAAAAAAAGAAATTAAAAGAGTTGTCCGCGATTATCGAAATTAATAAAAATTTAAAAAAAATAGATGATCAAATGAAGATTCAATCTTTAACTAAACAAATGATTTTAGTTCAACAGAATGAAATAAATTTAGAGTCTTATATTAAAAAACAAGCATTAGTTGAAAAAGAATTAGTTCATTTAACATCTCAAAAACAAAAATACAACGAATATATTGATAATTTAAATGATTATATTTTGAAATTACAAACTAATAAATTCCAAAATAATTTAGGTTCTGTTTTGCATTCTTTGCAAAAAGATTTAATTCAAGACAAAAAGTTTATCGAAGATCTTAAGGAAAAAATAAATATTTTCATAAAACAATTAAATGAAGAAACTGTTATTTTAGATAATTTATTTATTTTGACTAATGAGATTTTTTTTAGGGAAAGTTCTGAAAAAATTAAGTCTTTTTTATTAAAATCTATAGATAAAAATTCTTTTTTATTAAAAACAAAAATTAATGAAGTATTAGAATATTTTTCTAAAAAAATAATTAGTTTTAATGTTTTGCAAAATAATTTACAAAAAGAAATAATTCTTTTAAAAGAAAACATTAATAAAAATAATTCTGATTTAGAAATGATTACTCAAAATCATGTTTCTTCTAATAATCGTTTTATTAAAATAAATAATTTATTAAAAGAAAAATTAAGTCAAAAACATAATAAAAATATTTTTGTCTATCCTTTATGTGAATTAATAGAAGTAAAAGATGAGTTATGGAGAAATGCTTTAGAAGGTGTTTTGGGATATAGAAAGTTTAATTTAATTATAGATCATCGTTATTTTGATTCTGCTTTAAAAATTTATGATAAATTACAAGATGAATTGAAAATTTATGATGTTGGTTTAGTCAATGTTGAAAAAATTCCTGATATCTCTGATAATTTAGATAGTTTAGCTTCGCATATTACTAGTGATAATAATGATGCTTTAAAATATATTAAAATATTATTATCTAATATTAAATGCGAATTAAATATTGAAAATTTAAAAAATCACAAAACTTCTATTACTCCTTTATGTATGATGTATAGCAATTATACTGCTAAAAAAATAAATCCTAAAATTTATCAAGTCCCTTATATAGGGATTAATTCTCGGAAAATACGCGCTAATATAATTTTAAATGAAATGAATTCGCAAAAAGAAGAGTTAAACCAAAAACAAAATTATTTTAAAAATAATGCAAATATTATTTCTTTGATTCAAAAAAGTAAAATATTTTCAATTGCAAATTTAAATTATTGTGATTGGTTTGAACAAAAAAAAGACAAAGAATCTAATTTAATTATTATTGAAGAAAAAATAAAAAAATTAGAATTGAATCCTAATTTAAATCAATTAGAAAATAGTATTATTCAAGCGCAAGAAGACAAAAAAGTAAAAAATCAAGAATTAGAACAAATTTTATTTCAAATTTTGGAAAATAAAAATAAAAAAAATATTTATTTGAAACAAATTCATAATTTAGAAAATGATTTATCTTTGAATAAAAATAAATTATTCGAAGAAGAAAAAAAAGAAATTATTAATATGGAAGCTGCTTCTGTACAATTTCATAATTATTTAAATAAATATTCTAATCATTATGAAATGATGTTCAAAAGTATTCAAGAAGATTTAAAAAATATGGAAAAACAAAAAAATATTTTTGAAATAGATTTAGTGTCTTTTATGAAAAAATATATTGATAATTATCATTTATTTAATGTTGAAGCTAAATTAGAAAATTTAGATTTTTTTATAAAAGAATATAATTTAATTCAGTCTAAAAATTTAATTAAATACGAACAAGAAGCCAAAGAATTAAGTATAAAAACAGAAATTATTTTTAAAGAAGAATTCATTAATAAATTAAAAAAGAGTATTTTAGAAGTTAAACAACAAATTAAAGATTTAAATAAAATTTTAGTAAATAGACCTTTTGGCAATGATTATTATCAAATTGTTATTAAACCTTCTGATATTCCTGAATATCAACAATATTATTCTTTTTTTATGAAAGATAACGAATTAGAAGAAACAAATTTATTTAATGAAGATTATTTATCTCATAAAGAAATTCTTTTAAACGAATTATTTCAAAAAATAATGTTTTTTGATTCGGAATATGAAAATTTATCTTATCAGTTTTTAGATTATCGTAATTATTTAAATTATGATATTAAAATTTATGATAAAGAAGGCAATTGGTCTTTTTTTTCTAAAATTTTTAGAGAAAAATCAGGTGGCGAAACACAAGTTCCTTTTTATATAATTATCGCTGTTTGTTTTGAACAATTATTAATAGAAAAGAATGAATCAAAAGGATGTTTAGTATTTTTTGATGAAGCTTTTAATAATATGGATGAAAATAGAATAGATGCTATGATGTCTTTTTTTAATAAATTGAAAATACAATTTTTTATTTCTATTCCTCCTCAAAGGATTTACAATATTTTGCCTCATGTAACCACTAATTTAATTGTTGTTAAAGAACAAAATTATGCTCTTGTAGATAATTTTATAAAAGATTTTTAAAATATATTTTTTATAATTGTCAAATTTTAGTTTATTAAATAATAAAAAGATCTATGTTAAGGAATGTAAATAGGTAGAAAAGATGGTTATGAGAAAAAATCGTTATAAAAAATATTTTTATTATTTTCTTAGAATTATTGTGTTTTGTATTAATTGTGTTATAAATATTAGTCTTTGGTGTTTATTGATCGTTAATTTATGTAAAATATTTTGGGAACATGAAAAAATTATTAATACATTTTATTTTGATTATTATTGGGTTATAAGTCCTAGCATGTCCTCTTTAATTAATGTAAATGATATTGTTATAGTTAAAAAAATTTCGTTAAATGAGAAAAAAAATTTAAAAAAAGGCGATATTGTTATTTTTCATAATGAATCTGTATCTCCAAAAACACCTATTATTCATAGAGTTGTAGAAAATATTGTAAGTGAAGAAAAAATTAGAACAAAAGGGGATAATAATCGATATATCGATCCTTTTCGTACACAATATAAAGATATTTTTGCTAAACATGTTAATACTATTCCTTTATCTAAATTATTCGGTAAGGAGTGGACAGAAAATAGTTATAAAAAAAACTCCTTTTTTTTAATTTGTTTTATTTATTTAATTTTGAAAATACCATTTTTGTTAAAAAAATTATTCTCTCTTACTGAATAATAAATTTAAAAAATAAAGAGGGAATAATTAATGTGGCAAACTTTTATTGCTCAAGAAAAAAAGAAGAAGTATTTTCAAAATATAATGCGTTTTATAAAAAATGAAATTAAAAAAGAAAAAAAAATTTATCCTCCTTTACAAAATGTTTTTGAGGCTTTTAGCCTAACTTCTTTTCAAGATGTTAAAGTAGTTATTTTAGGTCAAGATCCTTATTTTAGCATAAATCAAGCTCATGGATTATCTTTTAGCACTCAAAGTAAAATAACTCCTTCAAGTTTAAGAAATATTTTTAAAGAATTAAAAAATGATTTAAATTTAATATCTTATAATAATAATTTAACCTCATGGGCGTTAAAAGGAGTTTTATTGTTGAATAGTATTTTAACAGTAGAATCAGAAAAACCTTTAAGTCATAAAAATATTGGTTGGGAAGAATTTACAAAAAATATTTTTAAATTTTTGAATAAAAAAAATAAAATAGTTTATATTTTGTGGGGCAAATCCGCTCAAGAATACGAGAAATACATTGATATAGATAAAAACTATATTTTAAAAAGCCCTCATCCTTCTCCTTTTTCGGCCTATAAAGGTTTTTTTGGTTCTAAACCTTTTTCCAAAACCAATTCTTATTTAATTAAAAATAAAATTTTACCTATTGATTGGAGTTTAGACAAATAAATATTTTTTTATTTTATAAAATTTATAAAGGTGAAATAATTTTATATTTATGGACCAAGTATATGTTTTTAAAGATTTGAATCCAGAAAAATTGGAAATATTAAAAAACAAATTTGAAAAATTTCTTATTAAAAATTCTCAAAAGAATATTTTTTTAATAATAAACACAACACAAGTTAGAATAACATGTTATAATAACGGAACTTGTTTACTTCAGGGTAATGAAGTTAATAAAGCGGCTGAATATATTAAAAAAATTTTACATTTAGATAATTATGAATATTCAAACAAAAATATTATTGGTTCAGATGAAGTTGGTACAGGAGATGTTTTTGGTCCTATTGTTGTTTGCTCTGTTTTAGTAAAACCAGAACAAATATCTTTTTTAAAACAGATAGGCGTAAAAGATTCTAAAAAATTATCATTACACCGAATTAATGAAATTATTTCACACATAAAAGATAAAATTATTTATTCAATTCAAATATTATCTCCCTCAAAATATAATTTTTTATATAAAAATTATGGTTTTAATAATATTAAAGCTTTATTAGCTTTATCACATAATAAAGCGATTTTAGAACTTTTTCAAAAACATAAAGAACAAGCTATTGTTATTTTAGATCAATTCGTTAGTTCTAAAAATTATTTTCATTATTTAAGAAATGAAAAAGAAGTATATAAAGAAATTATATTCGAAACTAAAGCCGAATCTAAATATTTAAGTGTAGCTTTAGCTTCTATTTTAGCTAGAAGATATTTCTTGAAAGAAATGTTAAATTTAAGCAATGAAATAGGAATTAATTTATTATTAGGAGCAGGCGTTCAAGTAGATGAACAAATAAATCAAATTTATAAAAAAAATAAAAATTTGATTTATTTTCAAAAGATAGCTAAGTGTAATTTCAAAAATATTAAAAAGTATTTTGAAGTTTAAAATTATTTTTTTAATTATATTTTTATTTTTGTTTTCAAAAATATATTTTAATAAAAAATATGTTAAATTAATTTTTATTTAAGTTATTAAATAAAAGAAGGGGGAGAAAGTTATTTTAATATGTCTACTATTTTTACAAAAATTATTAAAAAAGAAATTCCTGGTTATGTTATTTATGAAGATGAATTAGTTATTGCTTTTTTAGATATTATGCAAGTTACTAAAGGTCATACTTTAGTTGTTACAAAAGAAGAATATAAAAATATCGAAGATGTACCTCCGAATGTTTTTCAACATCTATTTGGTATAGTTCAAAAAATAAGTAAAATTTTAATTAAAACTTTTAATTGTAAAGGTATTAATTTAATAAATAATAATGGTGTTGCAGCAGGGCAACAAATATTTCATTATCATGTTCATTTATTGCCTCGTTTTTCTTATGAAGATATGAAAATTATTTTTAATGATAACAGTGATAAATTGACTAATCATAATTATCAAGAACTTTTAAAACAAATTTTAAGTAATTTAGATAAAAAATAAATACTTTAATAAATTATTATGTTAATATAATGAAAAAAGAGAAAAAATAAATATGAAATGGCCTACAAGAGAAACTCGAAAACAAATGGTATCAGAAGAAATTTTAAATGCTATATCTCATGGTTTAATGGCTATTTTTAGTATTATTATTTTTTTTATGTTTTATAGAGAATATAATAAATTTGAATGGCCCTTGTTTTTTTTTACATTAACCATGTTTATACTTTATTTAATTAGTTGTTTATATCATTCTTTATCTTTTACAAAAGCTAAAATATATTTTCAAATATTGGATCATATTTGTATTTATTTATTGATTTGGGGTAGTTTTTTACCTTTTTTATTTTTAAAAATAAGTATTTATGAACTAGAAATATTTTTTTTTATTTTACAATCTTTTTTAGTATTAGTAGGCATTTTGTTTAAAATATTTAAAATGAATAAAGGTAATAAAATTCACTTAATGTTTTTTTTATTATTAGGTTGGAGTGGTATTTTTATTATACCTAAATTGGCGAGTGATTTTAAGGAAGATTATAAAATATTGTTGTTTTTATTATTGGGAGGTATTTTTTATAGCATTGGTGTTTTATTTTATAAAAATTTATATAAAGAATATTATCATTTTATTTGGCATGTATTTGTTATTTTAGGGAATTTATGTCATGTTTGTTCTGTTTGGTTTTATTATGGTGTAATTAATAAATGATTAATTATTTTATTTTTTAAAAAAATAATATATAATATGATTGATTATGGATAATGAAATGAAATTAATTTTAGCAATAATGTCAAATGAAGATGCCAATAAGGTACAAGAACATTTAAATAAAGAAAATTTTTTTAGCACTAGATTAACTACTAAAGGAGGTTTTTTAAAAACCAGTAATACTACTTTTATCATAGGTTTAAAAAAAGAAAAAGTAGAACAAGTTTTAGACATTTTAAGAAAACATTCTAAAACCAAAACACAATTAATCCCTAATAATATTTTAAATGAGATGAGTATTTATGCACCTTTATCTTCTGAAATTACTGTTGGAGGAGCTACTGTTTTTATTTTGGATATAGAAAAATTTTTAAAAATATAAAATTATAAAAAATTAAAATTAACATTATATTTAAATGAAGTTTTAATTTGAAAGGAAAATGAATTTATTTTATGGCTTTAAACAAAGAACAAAAAAAACAAATTGTTAAGGACACCATTAATTCTGAAATTAATACAGGTCATGTTCAAGTACAAATTAATATATTATCTCAAGAAGTAGATCAATTAAACGAACATTTAAAACAACATAAATTAGATTTTCATTCTAAACGTGGTTTTTTAATGAAAAAGAAAAAAATAAGTAAATTAATAAAATATTTAAATTCTAAAACTAAATAAAAAAAACTATCTTTATTCAAGATAGTTTTTTTTATTTTTAATTATTATTTTATTTTTATTTTTTGGAGCGAATGAGGGGAATCGAACCCCCGTCTTATGCTTGGCAAGCATAAGTAATAGCCACTATACTACATTCGCAACTTTAAAATTTATTTAAAATAAACACTTAATTATTATAACATAAAAAAAATATATAGCATAAATTATTGGTGCCTTTAACAAGAATTGAACTTGTATTTTGTCATTACCATTGACATGTTTTTCCATTAAACTATAAAGGCTTTTTTATATTTTTTTATTAATTTATTTTATCATATTTGAAATTATTTGTTGAATATATTATAAAAAAATGTTTATTTACCTAATTTTTAATATATAATATAAAAGGTGTTTCATATAATATATAAATAAAGGAGTTTTAAAATTAACTAATGGATAAAAGAACAAAAATCCAATTTAAAGGTGTTGTTAAATGGTTCGACAAAACTAAAGGTTATGGTTTTCTTAAATCAGTACAACCTCTTCATGAAGTTTCATATGATGAAATTGCTGAACAATTTTCGTTAAATGAGTCAGAAATAGATCAATTAATTGATAAAAGAGATAAAATGGAAGACGATTTATTTTGCCATTCTAATTACATTATAGAAGGAAATAACAAAGAAACGTCTGGTCATTATCAAGAAAATAAATATAAAAAATTAGAAGAAAACGATGAAGTAACGTTTTTTATTAAATTAGTTAAAGATAGAGAACAAGCTTGTTATATTGTTTTAGTTTAATTGTTATAAAAAAATAATATTTTATAAAAAAAGATTCAAAAAAAGATTTATTGGATCTTTTTTTAATTAAAAAAGGATTTTATTTTTTGAATTAAAAAAAGAAACAAAATTGACCTTAAATATTATTTAAAAGAATAATATTAATATATAAAATTACCAGGAAAATTGTATGAAAAAATTTAGTAGTGAATCAGTTACCAAAGGACATCCTGATAAAATAGCAGATCAGATTTCTGATGCTTTATTAGATGCTTTTTTAAAAGGTGATCCCGAATCTAAAGTAGCTATAGAAACTGTAGTTACGAAACAAAAAGTTATTATTCTAGGCGAAATTAAAACTTCTTTTAAATTAAGTTCTGAACAAATAAAACAAATTGTTAAAAATGTTGTAAAAGATATCGGATATGATCGAGAAAAAGAGAATTTTTGTTATCATAATTTATCTATTTTAAATTTTCTTCACGAACAATCTATAGAATTATCAAATATTATTGGTAAAGGCGCAGGCGATCAAGGATTGATGTTTGGTTATGCTTCTAATGAAACGAGTTTGTTTTTGCCTTTAAATTTTTTTTTAGCTAGAAGTTTATCTTTAAAGTTGACCGAAGTTAGAGAAAATAAAATTCTTCCTTTTTTGAGACCGGACGGAAAAACTCAAGTTACTTTAGTTCATGATGAGAAAAATAAACCTCTTTATATAGATTCTATTGTTATTTCGGCTCAACATGAAGAAAATATTACTCAAAATTTTTTACAAAAAAATATTTTACAACATGTTATTAATCCAGTAATCGATCCTAAACTTATCACCGATAAGACGAATTTTTATATTAACCCTTCAGGAAGTTTTGTTATTGGCGGGCCTTTTGCTGATACAGGTTTGACAGGTCGTAAAATTATCCAAGATGCTTATGGCGGAGAAATTCGTCATGGAGGCGGTTGTTTTAGTGGTAAAGATGCTTCTAAAGTAGATAGAAGTGGTGCTTATATGGCTAGATATTTAGCTAAAAATATTGTTGCTGCTGGTTTATGTGATAAATGCGAAATACAAATTTCTTATGTTATAGCTTTTGATAAACCTGTAAGTTTTTTTATAAATACTTTCGGGACTAATAAGGTATCGGAATTTTTGATTTTAAAAATGATCGAAGAAAATTTTGATTTAACTCCAAGAGGCATTATTAAAAAATTAAATTTAAAGAAACCTTTGTTTCGAATAACATCTTGCGAAGGACATTTTGGACGCAATGATGATTTATTTTCTTGGGAAAGAATAGATCAAATCAATCTTTTTTCTCAATTATTAAAAAAACAATAATTTTTATTTTTATTAAATAGAAATAATTTATTATAATTAGGTTATCCATCACACAAAAGGAATTTATTTTAATATGAAAAAATTTAAACTAGTAAAAGAAATAACTCCGCGCTTTTTAGATTTTGGTAGATGGTATAAAGAAATTTGCTTAAAATCAGAATTATTGGATTATTCAGATATTAAAGGTTTTTTTATTTATTTGCCTTATGGATATGCTATATGGGAATTAATTCAACAATTTATAGATAAACAATTAAAAAAACTTAATCATCAAAATGTTTATTTTCCTTTATTATTTACTGAAAATTTATTTAAAAAGGAACAAGAACATATTGAAGGTTTTGCACCTGAAGCTCTGAAAATTAAAGAATTTAACGAAGAAGAATTATTAGAAAAATTCATAGTTAGACCGACTTCAGAAGTTTTATTTTCGCAATATTATTCTAAAAAAATATTTTCTTATCGTGATTTACCTAAATTATTCAATCAATGGTGTAATGTTATACGTTGGGAAAAAACTAACAAACCTTTTTTAAGAAGTAGGGAATTTTTATGGCAAGAAGGACACACAGTTCATGCGACAAAAGAAGAAGCTATAAAAGAAACTAATTTAATATTAAATTTATATAAAAAATTAGGCAAAGATCTTTTAGCTATTCCTTTTGTTTCGGGTAAAAAAACAGAATTCGAAAAATTTAAAGGTGCTGAATTGACTTATTCCATAGAAGCTTTGATGAATGATAAGCAAGCTCTTCAAGCAGGGACTTCTCATTATTTAGGCACTAAATTTTCTAAAACTTTTCAAATTAAATTTCAAGATTCTAATTTACAAACTAAATTTGCGGAACAAACTTCTTGGAGTGTTTCTACAAGATTAATAGGAGCTTTGATTATGATTCATGGAGATGATGAAGGATTAGTTTTACCTCCCTTCATTGCTCCTATTCAAATAGTTATTATTCCGATTAAAACTTCCGACTTAAAAGTTTTAGAAAAAACTAATGAGTTATATAAAAAATTACATAAAAAATATAGGGTTGTTTTGGATAATCAAAATAAAAATATTGGTTGGAAATTTAGTCATTATGAATTAAAAGGCGTTCCTTTAAGAATAGAATTAGGGCCCATAAATTTAAAAGAAAATAATATTACAGTTTTTACAAGATATAATTTTCAAAAAAAAGTTATTAAAGAAAAAGATTTATTAAAAGAAATCTCTACTTTGTTAAAAACAATTCACGAAAACATGTTTCAAAAAGCTTTAGATTTTTTAAATCAAAATATATTAGAAGTAAAAACTTATGAAGATTTCAAAAAAAACCTTCCAAATACAGGTTATATTAAAATGAGTGTTCATGAGAATGAAGCAGAAAAAATTATAAAAGAAGAAACAGGAGCGACAGCGAGAGTTATTATTTCGCAAAAATTAATTACTAAAATATGTCCTGTTACTAATAAAAAAGCTAATCAAACAATTTTATTTGCTAGAGCTTATTAAAGTATATATTTTTAGAAATAATAACAAGTTTATTATATATTTTTTTGAAGTAAAAAGTTTTCAGACAATTTCAATTCGAATTATTTATTTCAATTCTTTATTCAAATAAAAAGTTGTTTATATTTTTTATGTTTATCGAATAAAGAAGATATAAAAGATAGATTTAAAAAAAGTAATTTTTTCGAATATATAAAAAAATAATAAATATAAATGTATTTTTCTTAAATTGTTTTATTTTAATGCAAAAATATTTTTATTTATTTAGCATAAAAAAAGAAATATTTTATGAAGAATAATATTTTTAAATATCAATAATAATATAAAGAGTAAAATATGAATTTTAAAGTAGCTATTATAGGTAGACCTAATGTAGGAAAATCTAGTTTGTTTAATCGGATTTTAAATAAGAGATTAGCGATAGTTTATGAAAAAGCAGGAACTACTAAAGATCGTATTTATGCCGAAGCTACGTGGTTGAATCAAAAATTTTTTATTATTGATACTGGTGGCATTGTTTTTGAGGATGCACCTCTAGTTCAACAAATTAAATATCAAACTGAATTAGCCATTTCGGAATGTGATTTAATTATTTGGGTTACTGATGGTCAAAATGGATTAGTACAAGAAGACTTTGAGATAACTAAATTATTATATAAAAATAATAAAAATGTTATTTTAGCGGTTAATAAAATAGATAATGTTATGTTACATGACAATATTTATGATTTTTATTCTTTGGGATTCAACAATATTATTGGAATTAGCACTCAACATGGTATTGGTATCGGCAAATTATTAGATAAAATTATTTCTTATTTGCCACGAAATAAAAAAACAATAAGTAATTCAACTGAAGATTTAAAATTTTGTTTAGTAGGACGTATTAATGTTGGGAAATCAACTTTAACTAATGCTATATTGTCGCAAGATAGAATGATTATTTCTGAGATACCTGGTACAACAACAGATGCTGTTGATACTATTTTTGACAAAAATAATCAAAGATATCACATAATAGATACTGCTGGTTTTCGTAAAAATAAAAATTTATATGAAAAACAAAATAAATATAGTTTTTTAAGAGCTTTGGATGCCATTGAAAGAAGCGATATCGTTTGTTTTGTCTTGGATATTAATCAACCTATCACTGAACAAGATAGAAGTATTGCGGCTCTTATTTTTAATTATTCAAAACCTTGCGTTATTGTTTGTAATAAATGGGATTTATTAAAAACTTCTAATAAAGATATGAAAAAATTTGAAGTTCTTATACGAACAGAATTTAAATTTTTTGTTTATGCTCCTATAGTTTTTTTATCTGCTAAGAATAAAAAAAGAATTAATACTTTGTTTACGACCTTAGATAAAGTTTTTTCAAATTATAAACAAAGATTTTCTTCTCATTTATTAAATGATATTTTAAATGAAGCTGTTCAACTTAATCCTCCTTCTTTTTTTAATCAAGGAAAAGCTAAATTTTATTATTTAAAACAAGTAGCTACTAAAAGTCCTGAATTTATTTGTTTAGTTAATGATCCTAAGTTTATTCATTTTTCTTATGAAAGATTTTTAAAAAATCAGTTAAGAACAAATTTAGAATTAATCGGTATTCCTTTAAAAATAATTTTTAAAAAGAAAGAAGTTTTTGTTTAATGAAAAAAATTACTATTATTGGAGGCGGCGCTTGGGGTTCTACTATAGCACAAGTGTTAGCTGATAATAAAAAAGAAATATTAATTTATGATATTAATAAAGAATATATCAATAAAATAAATCAACATAAACATCCTTGCTTTGATGTTTTGTTATCCGATAAAATTAAAGCTACTGATGACTTAAAAAAAGCACTTGATTTTTCAGATTTTATTTTTTTATCTGTACCAGCTCAAAGTATGAGAAATTTATTTCAAAAAATTAATCAAAATTTAACTTTGGGCAAAAATTTTATTAATTTATCTAAAGGGATTGAATTTAAAAGTAATAAAATTATTTCTCAAATTATTCAAGAAGAAATATCAGCAAATAAAATTAAAAATTATGCTTTTTTAGCTGGTCCATCTCATGCAGAAGAAGTAGTTTTGAGAAAAATCACTTTTTTAAATGCTGTTTCTTTGAATCAAAAGTTTGCTTTAGCAATCAGTCAAATGTGTTCTAACGAAACTTATTTAAAGGTATCTACTTTGAGTGATGTAGCAGGTTGCGAAATTTGTTCTTCTGTTAAAAATGCTTTAGCTTTTATTAGTGGTATTTTAGATAATTCTCGTTTTTTAACTAATGCTCGTTCAGCATTTATTACTTTTAGTCTTATTGAAATGAAAAAAATTTTAATTTTATTTTTAAATATCAACTCTACTGAAACTTTTTTAAGTTTAGTTGGAATAGGCGATTTAATAGTTACTGTTTTTAATAAAAATTCTCGTAATTATAAAGCTGGCAAACAAATTCAGATGGGCGAAAGTTTAGAACAAATTTACAATAAAACAACTCAAGTTATTGAAGGAATTTATAATTTGAAGGTTTTTTATCATTTAGCTGTCAAAAATAAGGTTAATTTACCTATTATTGAAAGCGCCTATAAAGCGGTCTTTGACAAAAACGCATCTGTTAATGATATTTTGTTCAATATTTTTAATAAATATTAAAGAAAATAATTAAAATTATTTTGTATTTTGTTAATTTATGTTGATAATATTATTTTTTATGTTAGAATCTTACTAGATTTAATTTAAAAAATAATGAAAAATAGGAGAATTAAAAATAATGAATAAATCAAAGTTAATTAGTGAAATATCTAGTAAATTAGGCATGAAAAAAGATCAAGTAGATAAATTTTTATCTTGTTTAAGCGAAGTTACAGCCGAAAATTTAAAATTGGAAAAAAAAACTAACCCAGAAGCAAAAGTGATTAAAGTAATCATTGGCGATTTAGGAGCTGTTCATTTAAAACATAGAAAAGAAAGAATTTGTAAAGTTCCTAAAAGCGAAAAAGTTTTAACTATTCCATCTCAAGATGTACCAGTATTTAAAATAAGCAAAAAATTTAAAGATTCATTTAAATAAAAAATATTTTTAAAAATTAAAAGTATTTTTTTATGTTATCTGTATAATCATAAAAAAATAAAGAAGGAATTTATTATCATGGCTTGGCATAATGATACTTATGTTATTGGTGAAAAAGTTAAAGTGTCAAATGAAATAGAAATAGGAGTTGTTACTCGTATTGATTTTCAAAAAGGTTTTATTTGTGTATTATTCAAAAGGATGAGAGAAGTTATTTATGATTATCCTTTATCTTTAGAAAATGGCACTATTACGCCTTTAGTAAATAAAAAATAATATTTTTGCGAAATAAATTATTATATTAAATTTAGTATTATTATTTTTGTTATGAGCGAAAAGATATAATGATAAAAAAGGTTTGAAAAAAAATGAGTACTTTAGTAAAATTAATTTGCACAGAATGTGGTAGAGAAAATTATCATACTTATAAAAATAAGAAGAATCATTCAGGTCGTTTAGAATTTAAAAAATATTGTCCTTTTTTACGTAAACATACTGTACATAAGGAAAAAAAATAAAAAAAATTACGGAGTTTAGTTAAAATGTTATCTTTTTCTTCTGACAAACGTTCTTTATTGTTTTCTCGAATGAAAAAAGGCAGTATCGCTTTATTATTTTCTAATCCTAGTAATTTTTCAATTGATTTAAAATTTAAATTGAATAAAAATTTTTATTATTTAACAGGAATAGAAGATGATAACGTTGTTTTATTACTTGTTAAAAGTCAATATGGTCATGAAGAGTCTTTTTTATTTTTAAAATCTAATGATGTTTTAAAAAATAAATGGGATGGAGAAACTTTAACTTTTAAAAAAGCATCAGAATTAAGTTCCATTCCTTTATTAAATTGTTTAGATATTAATAATTTAGATTCTTTTTTAGTTAGGTTATTAAACACTTCAAGAATTTCTAAATATGGATTTATCGAAAATTTTTATTTGGATTTATCTAAGGAGAGTTTAAATGAGTTTTCTAATTTATCTTTAATTAAAGCTAATTGGCTTTCGAAAAATTATCCTTATATAAAAATTTATGATCTTTGTAGTTTTTTAATAGATATGAGGATTATCAAGGATGAAAGAGAAATTTATTTAATTAAAAAAGCGATTGAAGTTCAAACTGAAGCTTTAAAAGAAATAACTCAAATTGTAAAGCCTGGTATATATGAGTATCAACTATCAGCATATTATAATTATTTTTTAGCACAAAGAAATCTTAGATCTTCTTTCAATAATATTATAGCTTCTGGTAGAAATGCTACTATTTTACATTATAACAAACAACAAGATAAAATTAAAGCAAATGATTTGATTTTATTGGATTTAGGCGTTAATTATAATAATTATGCTTCTGATATTTCTATATGTTTGCCTGGGAGCGGAAAATTTACTTCGCAACAAAAAGTTATTTATAATATAGTTTTAGACACAAATAGAAAAATTATTGAATGGATTAAACCAGGATATACTTTTGCAGATATGAATGCATATGGAAAAGATATTTTAACAAAATTCCTTCAAGAACATAATTTGTTAAAAGAAAATGACAAAATAGAAAAGTATTGTTATCATGGTTTAGGCCATTATTTAGGTTTAGATGTTCATGATGTTGGAAATATGAATGAACCTATACCACACAATAGTGTTATCACTATAGAGCCTGGTTTATATTTTGAAGAATTTAATTTAGGTATTAGAATTGAAGATGATATTTTAATTAGAGATGATGGTAATATAAATTTAACCGAACATATCCCTAGAAAAATAGAAGACATTGAATTTCTAATGATAAAAAAATAAAATATTTTTTATTATTAGGGCCCTGTAGCCAAGTGGTAAGGCATGGCTCTGCAAAAGCTTGATCGGCGGTTCAAATCCGTCCAGGGCCTCCAAATTTTTATTTTTATTATCGTTAATAAATAAAAAATATTTGAAAAAAATATTAATCACTTATTTTTTTCAAATTTTTTTTTTTTTTTTTTTTTTTTTTTGATAAAAAATTTTAGATTATGACTGACAAGTTTGAATTATTTTAAGAGATTTTAATAAAATATTTTATTTTTTTTTAACAAAATTAAATTTATTTTCTTGTTTTTTTATTAAATTTTGAATATTTTTTAGATGTTTTATAAAAATAATAATAGTAATAATTAAAATTAATGAAAGTCTTGTTTTATCAACTAAAATAACATCTTCTTCATATGGTGAGCAAAAAATATATCGAATCCATAATAAAATATTAACTAATAAAGTAGATATAATTGAAGCAACAGAAGCATAACCCCAAATTCTTATAATAATAATGAAGGATAAAATACCTGATAACCCAATATAAGGATTTATAACCGTAATAAAACCTACTGAAGTTGCTATTGCTTTTCCACCTTTAAATTTATTAAAAATAGAAAACATATGCCCTAAAATGACAGCAGTTCCATAATAAAATAAATGTTCATTTTGGTTGTGGTTTTTCATAAAAAATAACCAAAAACCTTTAAAAAAATCCAAAACAAATACAATTAAACCGTATTTGAAACCTAAAATTCTAGTTGCATTTGAAGAACCTATATTTTTAGAACCTAATAAACGTAAATCTTTATTTTTAAATGTTTTGCTAATTATTAAACCTACAGGTATAGAACCAATTAAATAACATAAAATTATTATTAAAATGTTTTGTGTAATTTGCATTTTTTATTTTGTCCTTTTAAAAAAACTTTCAAAACATAAATGATAATTCATTGAAATGAGAAAAATTTAATAAACTATAAATATATTTTTCTATTTTATATTTTCTAAAAAATTATATAAAAATTAGTAAATCCGTTTTAATAAATTTATTTTACTTTTTAAAAACTAAATTTAATTTAGATGTAATATTTTTATTTTAAAATATGATTTTAATTATTTATTCATTGATAATATAACAAAATAATATTTATTTGAAAGTTATTAATTAAATAATTAAGTTAACTAATCGTATTAATTTAAATTATCATTTTTTATTAAACATATTATTATAATATAAAAGTAATTGCAATTAGTCAATAAATAAATTTTTGGATGGAATGTTTTTATTGTATTTATTTATATTTATAATTTTTTTCTATATTATAGTTCTTAAAATAAAATTTGTTTGATTCCGATAAGGTAATATTAAATATAATTATTTTTTAAAAATATTTTTTTGTGTTTTTTGTATAGAAAGGGTAACGTTGTTGTAAATGAAAAAAATAAAAAATTTTCGTTCTTTTTTTCCTATTTTTCAAAAACATCCTGAATTGATATATTTTGATACAGCAGCCACTTCTTTAAAACCTTATAAAATGATTGAAGCTTTAACAGATTTTTATCATAATAATGGTTTAAGTATTAGAAGTTCTAATCCTTTGAATTTAGAAAATAATAAAATTTTAGAAAGAACAAGACAAAAAACTGCCTTTTTTTTAAAATCGCAACCAGAAGAAATTATTTTTACTAAAGGAGCCACAGATAGTTTAAATATTATTGCTCAAAGTTTATCTTCTTCTATTTCGTCACAAGATGAAATTATTGTGTCTTCTTTGGAACATAATTCTTCTTTTTTGCCTTGGATGGAAATCGCTAATCAAAAAAAAGCAAAATTAGTTTTCATTCCTTTAGATTCACAATATCAAATTCAAATCGACAATTTTAAAGAAGTTTTAACACATAGAACCAAAATTATAGTTTTGACTCATGTATCGAATGTTTTAGGTCATATAAACCCTATTCGAGAAATTACTGCTTTAGCTCATAAAACAAAAGCTTTAGTTATTTTAGATGCTTCACAATCTGCAGCACATATACCTTTAAATGTTGGAGATTTAGACGTTGATTTTATGACTTTTTCAGCACATAAAGTATATGGTCCTTTTGGTTTAGGTATATTATTTGGTAAAAATAAATTTTTAAAAAAATTAAGACCACCTTTTGTAGGAAGCGGCAGCATTCAAGAAATTGATATTCAAAAAAATAATTTTCTTTTTCGCGATTCACCTTATAAATGGTTAGCCGGTACACCTAGTATTGCCAATATTATTGCTTGGGAAAAATCTTTAGAATTCATTGAAGAAATTGGTTTAACTCAAATTTTTGAATATGAAAAAAAAATAGCTCAATATTTGTTTAATAAATTGAGTCAAATACCTAAAATTAAAATTTTTACTTCACAAATAACTAATATTATTAATTTTAATTTTATAAATTTACATTCTCATGATATTGAGCATTTTTTAATTCAAGACAATATTTATGTAAGAACAGGACAATTTTGTTCCCAATTAACTTTAGAACAAATGAGAGAAATCAGTACAATAAGAGCTTCAGTTGGTATTCATAATAATAAAAATGATGTCGATTTATTAATTAATAGTTTATACAAAGCTTATAATTTTTTTTATTTTGATAAATAAATTTTTTATTAATTTTTGGAAAGCGATAATAAAAATTTATTGTTTAAATATATTTCAAAAATAATTATTTATTAAAATAAAAAATACGTAAAAAACGTTATTTTTTATAATATTATTCTTGTTTTTATGTTATAATATCTTATAAAATATTTTATAAATTGATTTTTATTTGTTTAATTATATCAAATTTTTATTTTATTATTAATAACATCAATAATAGCAAAGGGTTTTGGATTTATAAATGGCTAAGGATAAAAAATATAATGCTGATAGTATTCAAATTTTAGAAGGATTAGAAGCTGTTAGAAAAAGACCTGGTATGTATATCGGATCTACTTCCGAAAAAGGTTTATATCATTTAGTTTGGGAAATTTTAGATAATTCTATTGATGAGTCATTAGCAGGATTCGCTGACGAAATTACTTTAGAACTTTTAGATAACAATGTTATTCGTATTTCTGATAACGGAAGAGGAATACCTATTGATATTCATCAAAAAACTAATAAACCTGCTGTAGAAACTATTTTGACTACTTTACATGCTGGGGGCAAATTTGATAATTCTTCTTATCAAATTTCTGGAGGTTTACATGGAGTTGGAGCTTCTGTTGTAAATGCTTTATCTTCTTGGTTTTCTGTTGAGATTCATTTAAATAAAGAAATATATTATCAAAAATATGAAAAAGGTATTCCGATAACTCCTTTACTTAAAAAAGGATTTACAAAAAGAAAAGGTACAATTATCACTTTTACTCCTGATCCGACTATTTTCGAAAGTATAGAAAATTTTAATTATAAGTTGGATATCTTAAAAGAAAGAATTCAACAAATAGCTTTTCTTAATAAAAATATTAAATTAAATATTATCGATAATCAAAAAACACCTTCTCAAAATTTTAGTTTTTATTATAAAGAAGGAGTTAAAGAATATATTTCATATTTAAACCAAAATAAAAAAACTTTAAATTCAATTTTTTATAAAGAATATTCTTTTGATAATATTTTTTATGAAATCGCTTTCCAATATTCTGAAAATTATAGCTCAAATATTTATTCTTTTGTAAATAATATTCCTACTAAAGAAGGCGGTACACATGAAGAAGGTTTTAAAATAGCTTTAAATAGAATTTTAAATAAATATGCTAAGGATAAGAAGATTTTAAAAAAAGAAATTAGTTTAATTAGCGAAGATACTTTAGAAGGTATTACAACTATCATTTCATTAAAATATTCTAATCCTTTATTCGAAGGCCAAACTAAAAATAAACTAGGTAATCATGAAGTAAGACAGTTTATATCTAAATCTTTTGGTGAATCTTTAGAAACTTATTTATTAGAAAACCCACAAGAAGCTAAGAAAATCCTTGAAAAATGTTTATTATCTATGAAAGCTAGAGTAGCTGCTAAAAAAGTACGTGAAATAACTAGAAAGAAAATGTCTTTAGAATTATTAAATTTTGATTCTAAATTAACTGATTGTTATAATAAAGATCCTAATTCATCAGAATTATATATTGTAGAAGGTGATTCAGCAGGCGGATCCGCTAAACAAGGAAGAGATTCTCAATTTCAAGCTATTTTACCTTTAAGAGGAAAAATTCTAAATGTAGAAAAATCAAATGTAGAAAAAGTTTTAGGAAATAATGAAATTGTTTCTTTAATACAAGCTATAGGAACAGGTATAGATAAAGAATTTAATTTAAAAAAAGCTCGTTATAATCGTATTATTATAATGACGGATGCCGATGTAGATGGAGCTCATATTAGAACCTTAATTCTTACTTTCTTTTTTAGGAACTTAAGACCTTTAATTGAAGAAGGTTATATTTATTTTGCTCAACCACCTTTATATAAAACAGAATGTAATAAAAAAATTAAATATTTTTATAATGAAAAAGATTTTAAAGATTATAAAAATGAAATAGAAAGCCAAAATAAAAAAATCTATTCGCAAAGATATAAAGGCTTAGGAGAAATGAATCCAGAACAACTTTGGAATACTACTATGGATCCTAAACAAAGAATTTTATTAAGAGTATCTTTACAAGATATTTTAGAAGCTGATAAAGTTTTTGATAAATTAATGGGAAAAGTAGTTTCTCAAAGAAAAGCATTTATCGAACAAAATGCTGCCAAAGCAGATATAGATGTTTAATTTTATTAATATTTTTTCGAAGTATTAAAAAAAAGGCGTTAAAGTTATGTTAAATAAATTGAAAAAAAATAATTCTTTTGATGAATTTAATTCAGTGGATGATCCTAATAATATAGGTCAAGTTCAAGAAGTTAATATTAATGATGAAATGGAAAAATCTTTCTTAGATTATGCAATGAGCGTTATTATTTCTAGAGCTTTGCCAGAAATTCAGGATGGTTTAAAACCAGTTCAAAGAAGAATTTTGTATAGTATGAAAGAATTAGGCGTTGTTGCTCAATCTAGTTATAAAAAAGCAGCTAGGGTTGTTGGTGATGTTATGGGTAAATATCATCCTCATGGAGATAGTAGCATTTATGAGGCGATGGTAAGAATGGCTCAAAATTTTAATTATCGTTATCCTTTAGTTGATGGCCATGGTAATTTTGGTTCTATTGATGGTGATTCTGCTGCAGCAATGCGTTATACAGAAGTACGTATGTCTAAAATAGCCATGGAATTAATAAAAGAAATAGATCAAGAAACTATTGATTTTGTTGATAATTATGATAATAGCGAAAAAGAACCAGTTATTTTACCAACAAGTTTTCCTAATCTTTTAGTCAATGGAGCTACAGGAATTGCTGTTGGAATGGCTACTAATATTCCTTCTCATAATTTAGGGGAAGTAGTTGATGCTTTAGTTGCTTATATAAATGATAAAACTATTTCTATTGTTGATATAATGCAATATATTAAAGGCCCAGATTTTCCTACAGGAGGCGAAATTTTAGAAGTTGACAATTTAAAAGAAGCTTATGAAACAGGTAAAGGGAAAATCATTATTCGTTCTAAAACAGAAATTGTAATGTCCGAAAAAAATAAAAGTTCAATTATTATTACTGAAATTCCTTATCAAATTAAAAAAAGTAATTTAATTAAAAATATTGTTTTTTTATATAGAAATAAACTTTTAGATGGTATTACAGATTTAAGAGATGAATCTTCAAATCGTAAAGGTATTAGAATTGTTATTGATTTAAAAAAAGATGTTAATCCTAAAGTATTTTTAAATAATTTATATAAACGTTCTCAATTACAAGTATCTTTTCATTTTAATATGATTGTTTTAATTAATAAAAAACCTCAACTTGTTAATTTAAAACAAATTTTAGAAGCTTTTTTTAATTTTAGAATAGATATAATTAATCGTCAAAAAAAATTTGAATTAAAAAACGCTTTAAATAAAAAACATTTAATTCAATCTGCAGTAATTGTTTTAAATGATATTGATGCTGCTATTGAATTAATTAAAAATTCTAAAGATGTAAAAGATGCACGCGAAAAATTAATGTTAAAATATAATTTTGATCAAATTCAAAGTAAATACATTTTAGAAATGAGTTTACAAAAAATAACTAATTTAGAAATAGAAAAAATTAGAATAGAAGAACAAAATTTAATTCAAAAAATTGAAGAATGTGAAAAAATTATTAATTCCCAATCTGAAAAAGAAAAAATTTTAAAAAAAGAATTACTTCAATTGAAAAAAACTTTTAAAGATGAAAGAAAAAGTTGTATTAGAAAAGATGTTGATGTCCATATAACAGATGAAGATTTAATAAAACCAGAACGTATTTTGATTACTATTACTAATAAAGGTTATATTAAACGTTTAGGTTTAGATACTTACAAAAAACAAAACAAAGGTGGTACAGGTGTTAGCGGTATCACTATGAATGAGAATGATTTTGTTAAACATTTTGTTACTACTTCTACTCATGACTATCAATTGTTTTTCACTAATAAAGGTAAAGTATATCGTATGAAAGGTTATGAAATACCTGATTATTCAAGACAAGCCAAAGGCATACCATTAATTAACTTAATCCCTTTAAGTGAAGGAGAATTTTTAACTTCTATAACAAGTATTAATCCTGATCTAAATAAAAATAATAATTATTTAGTTTTAGTAACTAAAAAAGGTTTAATAAAACGAAATAATATTAAAGATTATCAAAATATTCAAAATAAAGGTAAAAAAGCTTTTACTTTGAAAGAAGATGATGAAGTTTTAACAGTTTTAAATAGTTTAGGCAATCAAGATATTATTATGGCTAGTTCTAATGGGAAAGCAATTCGTTTTAAGGAAAAATCTGTTAAAATAACTGGTAGACAAGGCAGTGGAGTTATCGGGATGAGATTAGATCCTAATGAAAATGTTATAAGCGCTACTGTTATTGATTCGGATAAACAAGATATTTTAGTTGTAACTGAATTAGGGTATGGTAAAAAAAATAAAGTTAATGAATATAAAATCCAAAAAAAAGGCGGCAAAGGAATTAAAACATTAAAAATCACATCTAAAAATGGTCAAATCATTGCTTTAAAAACTATTTTATATGGTGATGAACTAATTTTAATTTCTGATCGCGGAAAAGTTATTAGATTATTGAATAATAGTAAAATACCAATTCTTAAGTCTAAAGTTACTCAAGGAAACAAATTAGTAAAATTAAAAACAGATGATAGATTAGTTAATATTGTTGTTGTTAATAATAAAGATAAAATAGAAGTGCTTTAAATTAAATATTTTTTAATATAAATCATCTAAGGAGTAAAAATTATCTAAATTAGATGATTTTTTATTTTTTTGTTATTCCAAAAATAAATAATTTATATTTAAGGTTTGATAAAATATGTTAGAAAATAAAATAATCACTTATTCTGCAATAACTTTGTCAGAGTCTCAAACTAAACATTTAGGTTTTAATTTGTGCGAAACACTTCTTAATAGATATGTAAACCTTGATAAAAAAATTTATATTATTATAGAAGGTAGGGTTGGTTCAGGTAAAACAATTTTTACTAAAGGTATAGCTCAAAAATTAAGTGTTCGAGAAGACGAAGTTACAAGTCCTACTTTTCTTTTATTAAAAACTTATAAGAATGATATAAAGAATTTACATCATTTAGATTTGTATCGTATTTTAGATAATAAAAATGAAGAGAAAAATTTTTTAATAGAAATAGAAGAGTTATTGGAAAATACATATAAAGGGGATATTATAGTCATTGAAACTAATATAAATATAATGCATTTATTGGATGAATGGGATTATTATATTCAAATTAAAGTTTTAGATAATAAAAACAGAAATATTATTGTAAAACAAAATATTTAATTGTAATGTGTATTTTATATTATTTTTTTGAATTTAGAAAGTGTATTTATATGGTTTGCAAATGAACAAGTATATTATTTTAGATGTTTCTACTAATTGTCAGTTGGTGATTTTAATCACAAAAGAAGAAATCATTAGTATAAATAAAAATTTATTGAAACAAAATTTTGTTTCTGAAATGATTCCGTTAATTTCTCAAATATTAAATAAAAATAATTTGAAATTGAAAGAATTAAAAGGTATTATTGTAGGCGCCGGTCCTGGTTCTTATATAGGCAGTAGATTGGCTGTTTTAACTTCTAAAATTTTATCTTTAGAATTAAATATACCTTTATATCAAATTAGTAGTTTATTACTTTTATCTAGTGGTTATAAACAAGATATAAAAACTCCTAAAATTTATGCTAATAAAAATTGTTTCTATAGTTTAAGTTTAAAAAATCAAAAAATTATTTTAATTGAAAATATTTATACAAAATTTTTTTTAAATAATTTTGAAAATCATATTTTATTAGAAGGAAACAATTTTAAAATATCTCCTTCTAATGTTTTTAAACATTTAAAGGAAGTTCGACAACCTTCTTTGTTTGTTCCTCGTTATTATATTCGTTCTTGAAATATAAATTTTTTGTTTTATTTTTTAAAAAAAAGACATAGGATATTTTTTTAATATGATAATTTTATCAATAGAAACTAGTTGTGATGAAACAAGTATTTCAGTTACTGAAAATGGAAAAAATATTTTATCTAATATTGTTTGGTCGCAAATAAAGTATCATCAAGAATTTGGCGGAGTAGTACCAGAATTAGCTTCTCGTAAACATGTAGAAACTATTACTTTGGTTTTGCAAAAAGCTTTAAAAGAAGCTAAAATAACCCCTCAAGAAGTTGATTTAGTAGCAGTTACTCAAGGGCCAGGTTTAATTGGTTCTTTGTTCGCCGGGATTAATGCAGCAAATACATTTGCTTATATTTATGACAAACCTTTAATAGGTGTTAATCATTTAATAGGTCATATTTATTCTGTTCAAATAGAATATGAATTAAAATTTCCTTCTTTAATTCTTTTGGTTTCGGGCGGCCATACTGAATTATTTTATTTAAAAAAACATTTTGAAATTGAAAAAATAGGTACTACTTTAGATGATGCAGTAGGTGAAGTGTATGATAAAATTGCTAGAAGTTTAAATTTAGGATATCCTGGTGGCCCTATAATTGAAAAATTATCGTATGAAGGTAAAGATAATTTATCTTTTACTCGCCCTTATTTAAATAATAAAAATTTAAATTTTAGTTTTTCTGGTTTAAAAAGTCAAATTATAAATTTTATTCATAATACAAAGAATTTCAATATTAATAATGTTTGTGCTTCTTTTCAAGGAAGTATAATAGATGCTTTAATAAATAAAACACAGAAAGCTTTAAGTATATACCCTTCTAAACAACTTGTAATTGTAGGCGGTGTCGCTTCAAACCAATTTTTAAAAAAACAATTTCAGATTTTTTTCCAAGATTTAGAATTAATAATCCCTTCTCCGAAATATTGCACTGATCAAGCTGCTATGATTGGGATTGCTGCTTATTATCAAAATATATTTGGCTATCCAAAAAGTAAAAAAAAGTATAATTTAACAGGAGATCCAAATTTATCTTTATTTTTCAATAATTTATAAATGTAATTGTGTATATTATTTAAATAAGTGAGGTTTTTATTTATTTCATGTTGCAAGAATCTAATTTTATTAAAAGCATTATTAAAGAAGATTTGGCTAAAGGAAAATATAAAACAATTATTACTCGTTTTCCTCCTGAACCAAATGGTCTTCTTCATTTAGGTCATGCTCGTTCTATAATTATGAATTTTGAATTAGCTAAAATTTTTAACGGTAAAACTTATTTAAGATATGACGATACTAATCCTACTGTAGAGAAAAAAAAATATTTAGATTTTATTTTAAAAGATGTGCAATGGTTAGGTTATACTCCTGATAAAATTTGTTTTACTTCTGATTATTTTGATATAATTTTTGAAAAAGCGATTATATTGATTAAAAAAAAATTAGCATTTGTAGATGATTCAAGTGAAGAAGAATTAAAACAAAAAAGAGGCGATTTATTTCGACCAGGTGAAAATTCTTCTTGTCGCGATCGCAGTGCAGAAGAAAATTTAGATTTATTTATCAAAATGAAAAAAGGATGTTTCAAAAAAGGCACAAAAGTGTTAAGAGCTAAAATTGATATGGCAAGTCCTAATATGAATTTAAGAGATCCTGTTTTATATAAAATTATGGACGCTTATACTTTGAAACAAAAACATCATTTTATTTTTCCTTCATATGATTTTTCTCATCCTTTATCAGATTCTATTGAAGGTATTAGCCATTCTTTATGTTCTATAGAATTCGAAGATCATCGATGTTTATATAATTGGGTAATAAAAGAAACTGAAATGGAACATATTCCGACTCAAATAGAATTTGGTAGATTAAATATGGCTAGAACAGTTTTAAGTAAAACAAGTTTAAAATTTTTAGTTAATTCTCATTTAGTTAATGGTTGGGACGATCCTAGAATGCCTACTTTAATAGGGATGAAAAATAAAGGATATACTCCAGAATCTATAAAAAAATTTATTCTTGATATCGGGTTATCAAAAAATAATTCTTATATGAATCAAAATATGTTAGATTCATGTTTAAGAGAAGATTTACAAAACAAATCTCCAAAAATAATGGCTGTTATAGATCCTTTAAAAGTAACTATTATTAATTATCCTGATGATAAAATAGAATCTCGAGAAATACCTTATCATAATAATTTAGATTTTTTAGGTTCACGTAAAGTATTTTTTTCTAAACATATTTATATTGAAAAAAAAGATTTTGAAATCGAAAAATCCGATCCTAAATCTAAAAAATTTTTCTTAAATGGCGAAATTAGGTTATTTTATTTTTATTTTATTAAAGCTATTGATGTTATTAAAAATAATAAAGGTGAAATTATTGAAATTTTAGCAACTTACGATCCTAAAACTAAAAGCGGCAGTTCTTTTAATGAAAGAAAACCTAATGGTACTATTCATTTTGTAGAAAAGAATACATTAAAAAAAACCATTATAAATTTTTATCAACCACTTTTTATAAGCGAAAATCCTCAAGATTTAAAAGAAGAATTTAATTATTCGTCTTGGATTCAAAAAGAATGTTTTATTGAAGGAGGTTTAGATATAAAACAAAATTATATTAAATTTCAATTCATTAGAAGAGGTTATTTTTATTTAATAAATATAACTGACAAAATAATGTATTTTAACGAAATTATTTCTTTAAAAAAAATTAAATAGAGCAAAGATAAAATATGAAAAAAATAAAAGTTTTAATTAAAAATTCATATGAATTAGAATTACAAGAAAACGCTTCTAAAGGAGATATCATTGATCTTAAAGATTGTTTAGAGTTAAATTTAACTTTATTACAAAAAACAATAAAAGAAGAAGAAATTAAAAATATGGTTTCAAAGATAAAACAAGAATATGAACAGAAAATAATTATTTCTAATAATGAAAAAGAAATTTTATTATCTAAATTATTAATGGAATTAGAAAATAAAAAAAATAATGAAATTTATGAATTAAAAAATGAAATTACCAAATTAAAATTAACCAGATCTAATTTTAATATTAAATTAATAGGCGAAAATTTAGAAAAATGGTGTAATAACGAAATACAAAATCAAATATTAATTATGGATGATGTGTCTTGGTATAAAGATAACGAAATTATAAAAGGCACTAAAGGCGATTTCATTTATAAATTACATTTTAATGAAAATAAAAAAGAAAATGAAATTTTAACTTCAGCTCTTTTAGAAATTAAAACAGAAGTCAAAAATTTACAAAATGGGCCAAAACAAAAAAACGAACAATTTTTTAAAAAAATAGATAAAGATCGTAATAATAAAAATTTAGAATTTGCTCTTTTGATAAGTGAATTAGAATATGATAAAGAAAATGATGCACCTGTTAAGAAAGTTAGCGGATATAAAAATATGTTCATTATTCGCCCTCCTTATTTAGTTATTTTTTTGAATATTATTACTGCTTTAGGACGTAAAAATAAAGAATTAATTTTAGCTATTTCAGAAAAAAGACAAGAATTTTATAAAGAACAAGAAATACAAGATAATTTTCAAAAAATTAAAGACAAAATTTTAAATAATTCTTTAAAGAACATACAAAATAATTTAGTAAAAATTTATGAAGAAAATGAAAAAATTAAACAAATATCTAAATCTTTAAATAATTCTTCTTTAAAGATCGAAGAAAAAATTGAAATTCTTACTAAAGAACATTTAAAAACTATTTTTAATCAAATTACAAATTTTAATATAAATAAAATTATTAAAAAAATAAATTCTTTAGATAAAAAAAATAGATAATAATTCATATTTTTTTATATTTATTTTTTAATAATTTAAATAAATTTTTAATATTTTATATATTTTTATATAAAATAAAAAAATATTATTTTTAATTTTTGGAATTTTATAAAAAATTTATGTAAAATATTATAAGTATTGAATAAATTAATTTTTAAAAATTGAAATTTATAAAAATAGAAATATTATTTATGAATTTAAAAAAAATTAATTTTATTTAATTTTATTTTGTTTTTTTTATAAATTATGTTAAAATTATTTGTACTTTTATTTTAGTTAAAAGTTTAGTTTAATTATTTTATTTCTTTTTATATTTCGGAGGGGTAGCGAAGTGGCTAAACGCATCAGTCTGTAAAACTGCTCCGTAACAGGTACGATGGTTCGAATCCATCCCCCTTCACCATTTAAGAATTAACTTTTTATTTAAATCTTATGATTAAACTTATTTCTTTGAAAACTGAAGATGATATTTTAAACTATTAAATAATTTTAATTTAACAAAAAT
>NZ_JANHJP010000056.1 GCF_028595955.1 Columbia Basin potato purple top phytoplasma | reverse complement strand
CTAGTTTTCCCATTTTGTGCTCTTAATTGTTATAACATTTTTTGAATATATGCATTTTAGAAATATCTTGCATATTAAATAGAAATGTTAGAAGCATAGTTATGAAATTAAACTAACTAGTACAGAGCGCGTGCATTTGCACGTAATTATATTTTTTTAAATTAAAATTATTATCTATTTTGTTCATTAAGTTATATCCCATGAATTACTCTATTCTTACTCGACATAGTTTTGGTGGTTTTTACCTTTTTGCTCTTCTTTAGTTTATTTTCTTTGTCATTTCTAATCTCATTT
>NZ_JANHJP010000055.1 GCF_028595955.1 Columbia Basin potato purple top phytoplasma | reverse complement strand
TGTCATATATCTAAGAAAGCGTATAATAAAGTAACTTCTTGGTTCAAAAAATGGTTTTAATTGAAATTAAAAAGTCAAATGTGTTAAAATGTTGGTATGTTATAAATTACCCGAAAGGAAATAATCATGTTGAATATTAAAAAAATCATTAAATGGTTTTTTATTATTTTAGGAATACTTCTTTTTTTATTTATCGGTTGGATTGTTTTAACCGAAATGGAAATCATTAAATCACCAAAAGAAAAAATCCCTATTTTAAATGAAACCAAAATGGCAATTCATGATGAATGGTATGACGATA
>NZ_JANHJP010000054.1 GCF_028595955.1 Columbia Basin potato purple top phytoplasma | reverse complement strand
ATTCAAAGTCAATTTTTGCCTTCTGAATTTGATGTTGTTTCTTAAACTCTGCCAACTATATTCAGCCGTATAGATTTTTTAGTGGAACTTATGAGCATATTTAGATTTATCAAGTTACAACATTTTCTTTTCATAAAATATAGTTTTTTATACTAAAGACAAACATTTCAAGATACTTTACATTAGCAACAAATTTAAGTTAAGGCATAAAAGAAAAGATAGAATTATTATTTGATATTACACCTAATACAAACATTGTAGGACGTTGATTCTTTCTTTTATTGACATTCCAAATATTTTGA
>NZ_JANHJP010000053.1 GCF_028595955.1 Columbia Basin potato purple top phytoplasma | reverse complement strand
AATCAAAAGATATTTAAATATTGCAGATCATATTTGATTCATCTTTTATATTTTGGAAATTTATAAATGAAAATTGAATGTCAATCTGAAAATTTTGAATAAAATCTTTTACTTCGTTATATAAAAAAGTTTTAACTTCTTGTTTGAATATTTCTGAAGAACAAATATTTAAGAAATTTTGTTTTCCTGAAATTACTAAAATCCATTTATTATTTTTTTTATCCACAATTGTTGTTATCAAGCGGTAAGTTGTTTTGTTTTTCTCATTAAACCTTTCCATAAAAGAATTAAAATTATTTTGG
>NZ_JANHJP010000052.1 GCF_028595955.1 Columbia Basin potato purple top phytoplasma | reverse complement strand
TTTAATGATCATTTCTTCAATAAAAGAAGGTTTCAAAAAGACTTCTTGGAGATAATGTTCTTCAGGACTAAAGTAAACTAGAAAAAAAGCACTTTGACTTTCCGAACAAAATAACCCACATTGGATTTGAGCCCAATAATAAGGAGGAATGATGTTTTTTTGAAAAAAATCTTTCCATGAGGAACTATTTTTATCTAAAGGACATTTAATTTCTAACATTGTATTACTGTCTTGATGATAACCATCTAAAGAAGCTGAAAAAATATCTTTGGTGAACACTGAAGGCTCATAATTTCTTTTGGTTTTCACTGAAAAGAATAAATTGGCCTTGGGTTCCATTTTTTTTCC
>NZ_JANHJP010000051.1 GCF_028595955.1 Columbia Basin potato purple top phytoplasma | reverse complement strand
ATAGACAGAAGATATAAAATAGTTAATAATTATATATAGATAAAATAAAAGTTCATACTTATAAAATAGAAAAGTTAAAATTGTTCTTCATTATATATAGCTATTTTCTCTTTTTTGCCTATTAAACATCGCAATTATCATTAAATTTAATAATTAAATAATTTTTCTCTTCCTACAAAGAGAAAACAAAATCTAAGTTTGAAAAGAAAATCTAGATTTCTAAATTTATGTACAGTATGAAAGAAAAATTTGATTTATTTAGAGTTCTTTGGATACATTTTTTTAAATGGTTAAGTATTAATTTCAAGCACAGTGGTATTATAATATTTTCAATTCTTGATCTACCTCAAAA
>NZ_JANHJP010000050.1 GCF_028595955.1 Columbia Basin potato purple top phytoplasma | reverse complement strand
CGAAAAAACTAAAAAATTATCAGTTATTCTTAGATCAACAATTATTCTCTTTCGACCAAAGAATTAAAAAGATTACGAGAGAAATTACAGCTTTAAAACATAATAATCCTTTGGTTGAACCGAAAAAGAAAAAAACCTTCCAAGATGTCTACGGTATGGAAGAAGAAAAAGAACAATTCGCTAATATTATTCATTATTTTAACGCTCCCAAGCATATTATTGGTTATCGCAATTTAAGACCCATGGGCATTTTATTATATGGTCCTCCAGGAACAGGGAAAAGTCATTTAATGGAAGCTTTAAGTGGCGAAGTTAACGCTCATTATATTGAATTAGATCCTTCTCGCTTTGATAAAACTTAT
>NZ_JANHJP010000049.1 GCF_028595955.1 Columbia Basin potato purple top phytoplasma | reverse complement strand
GGTTATTAATTATTTTAGGTCGTAAATTATTTCAAAAAGCAAATCAACAAGTCAAACTCTCATTATGATCTGAGAGTATGTTGTTGGTTTTCTTTTTGAATTTTGAATTGATAAGGAGAAAGATAATTTAAATATTTCATTCTTCTTTGATTGTTATAATTTTTAATAAAAGTATGAACGATTTGAGTTAATCGTTCTTTAGTTAAATGTTTTCTTTTTTCTAAATAAACAGTTTCACATTTAAAATTAGCGAAAAAAGCTTCTACACAAGCGTTTTGAGCAGGACTCCCTTTTTCGGAAAAACTAGGAATCAGGTTTTTGGCTTGCAAAGTAGTTTGAATTATTTTGCCAGTATATTCAATTCCTTGATCGGAATGAAA
>NZ_JANHJP010000048.1 GCF_028595955.1 Columbia Basin potato purple top phytoplasma | reverse complement strand
CTTCTGAATTTGATGTTGTTTCTTGAACTTTACCAACTATAGTTCGCCGAATAGATTTTTCAGTGGAACTTATGAGCATATTTAGATTTATCAAGTTACAACTTATTCTTTCATAAAATATAGTTTTTTATATTAAAGACAAACATTTTAAGATACTTAATATTAACAAGAAATTTAAGTTAAGGCACAAAATAAAAGATGGAACTATTATTTGATATTACACCCTAATACAAATATTTTAGCACATTGATTCTTTCTGTTATTGACATTCCAAATCAAGTATATGCTTAGAGAAAATGTTAAATACCTCTCACGTAGAAAGAATTTACTTGTAGATCCCCACGAATAATTGATATGTAGAAACCAAATCAACATTTCAAA
>NZ_JANHJP010000004.1 GCF_028595955.1 Columbia Basin potato purple top phytoplasma | reverse complement strand
CGGACCTTCTAACAAAACACCTTTAGGAATTGAAGCCCCTATTTTTTGATATTTTTGAGGTTGTTTTAAGAAATCAATTAATTCTTTCATTTCCTCTTTTTTATGTGTTATTTTATTTTTAAATAAACTGTTTAAAAGAACCTAATTCAAAAAAATCTAATTTCTTTTAAATTTTTGATATCAGTTTCTACTATTTTGTCAATTAATTCATAAGGGTTAAAATTATTTTTTCATTAAACTATTGTTCTTTAATTTCAAATAAAAAAATTCCAATAAATAAAATAACAAAAGCCAAAAGAAATACTAATTTATTTTTTTTCATTTTTTTATTTACCTTCTAAAAATTTGATTTTTTTATTTTTATTTTTTTGATATTTTTTATATATGGAAAAAGAAATTCCAATTAAAATGTATAATTAAACCTAATAATATAAAATATACAGAAATTTGATTTATAATTCTCTTCTTATAAGAAAATAATGAGGTTCAGGAATTTTTTTCTTCTTATTTTTTTCTAATTTTTAATTAATAATATCCTCAGTAATAAAACATTTTTCAGATGAATTATTATTGTCCGGATCTATAAGCTTCTAATAACAATTTATTAATAAATTTAATAAAATCAACATTACTAAATTTCAAATTTATACCTTTTTAAGGGATTTTTTCTAAAATTACATCTTTTATGTTTTGATTAGAAACATCATAATATAATGCTAGATCTAAATTTTTTTCTTGTAATTTTTGTTTTAAAAGAATTTTAGTATCTTTTTTGTTATGTAAACCGATGAAAATATGTTTTTCTAATATTACAGATCGAATCGCAGCAGAATCTAAAGAATCTAAGAGATTAGTTTTGCTCCTATGAAAAAAATAGGGAATTTTTCTTCTTTAAATCCGTCTAATTCACTTAAGAATTGATTAACCATTTGATTATGAGATAAGTCCTCTCTCCCTGAGGATGAATCAATTGTTTTTGTTCTTCGAGATAATAAAGCATCAATTTCATCTATAAAAATAATATAAGGGCTTTTTTTTATGTCTTGTTGATTCAACCAAACATTTCTCTAACTTTTCTTGCGCCTTCACTCATAAATTTATCTTCAAATTCAGATCCGCTATAATTGAAAAAAGGAATATCAAAATCAGAAGTTAAAGTTCTAGCTAAATGAGTTTTACCTGTACCAAGAGGACCATGTAAAACATAACCCCTATGGAATTTTAATTTTCATTCCATCATATTTTGTAGGATTTCCTAAATAATCATAAATATATCTAAATTTTTTTTCACTTCTTCAAAACCTAAAAAAGAAGATAAAAAAGAATTATTATTTGATTTTAATTGAAATTTAATTCTAATTGGTCGGTTTTTTTTGAGTCTATAAAATATTTGTTGTCCGTTTTTTTTATATTATCATGACATACGATATTAAAGCTTCATTATTATTCGAAATAAATTCTATTTTTAAAATATCTTTTAGCTAATTTAACTGAGGAGGATATTGTTTAATAATAGATGTTTTGAAAGATTCTATATTTCTAACTTTAACTTACAATCCAGGATCTTATAATTCTATTATTTCACTTAATGATTTTAATTTAAAATTAATTTTAAGTTCAATTAAATCGTTTGAATCATCTAAATTTATTAAAATAATTTTGTTGTTTTTTTGATCTGTATTTTCAATTAATTTAACTTCAAACCTAACTTCTTTTAATTCTGTGGATTTTTGTTCACTAATTTTTGTTTGTATAATTGAAACATTTTATTCTTGAATATTTTTTTCTTGTTCTTGATCTAAACTAATAATTGAATTTAAATTAAATATTTCATTTAATTTAAGTTTATCAAAAATTATAAGTGATTGAAAAATTTGAGATGATTTTAAGCGAATTTTAGCCATCAATTTTTTATTTAAATCATTATTATCTAATGATAAATAATCTTTTGTTAAGTTTAAAATTAAAAAGAAATTTTCATTTATTTTGAACAATTCATTTTTTTATCACTGATTATTTCAGATAATAAATTATCTGGCAGATTTTGTCGAAAAGTCAAATTTGTATATTCAACATTTTTGTTATCCAAAGACATTTTGCCTTCTGAAACATACAAGATAATATTTTCTTTTTTTATTTGCTTTGATTTCATTAGAGGTTGTTTTTGTGAGCATCTAACTTACCTTCTGAATCAAAAAAAAATAATATATTTTTCTATTTCATTAGAGATTGTGTTTTTGGCATCTAAATTATTAGAACTTTTACCTTAATCCATTTGATCCTCCTCTGCCTTAAAATATCTAATTTCTTCAATTTTTTTTCAATTTTATTATTTTTTATTTATGTAGTTTTTATTTTTTTGCTCTTTTGCCAATTTTTTCTTAAACAATCTTCTGTCAAATAATATATTTCTTCTAATTCTTGTGTTTCTTTTATATTTTTTGTGGATGATTATCATATTTTGTTTTTATAGTATTTTGGATAGAGCTTCGCTCCAAATTCATAGAACCATCTTCTTTAAAAAATTTTTGAAATAATTTTTCTTCTTCTTTATTTGAATTATGTTTTATTGTTGTAAATGTCATATCCGTTTGAGACTCCCAATTAAAGAAACCATTTTTTTGGAATATTCGGTTCCTTAGAAGTCTTGATTGAGTGTTATCTCTTTTTATTTCTTGAAATATTATATTATTTCCGGCCAAAACTGAATTATTACTATCAAATTGTCTTACAATTGAAATTTCTATTTCTTCTTCAATTTCAAGTAATTTTATAAAAATTTTAAATTGTAAAAATTGCCCCGTTTGTTATTAAAGTTTCTTTTATTTCATATAATGTTGAAGCTTTTGTTTCGATATATTTGTCGGAAGTCTCTAATATTATCTTGATAAACTAGCAAATTATTAAATCTCATAACATTATTTATTTTTTCTTTTGTTATATATATTATCTATTTTTTTTAAAGTTTGATATTCTTCATTTGATAATAAAGCTTCTAAATTATTTTGGTCATTATAATTTCCTTTAATAAATTGAAAATTTACTAACAATAATAATATTCCCATCGCTATTATTGATTTAAAAAAACATTAAAATTTTTGTCTTTTTTTTCAAGTAATTGTTTTTGGATTAATCATTTATATATTTTAAAACCTCTTTTCTTATTTTTCTTTATTAAAACATAAAAAAAACAAGTTTTATTAACTGAAACAAAATTTCTTCAAAACTTAATTTTTTTGAAAAAAAATAAGTCAAATTATTATTTGAATAAAGAATTTGACTTAAATATATTTTTTTTAAAAAAATTCATTTTAATAAAACAAAACATTATTAAATTATTTTTATTCAGCTATATATTTTTTTCTATATCTATATCAGATGCATCCCATATATTAAACATTTTTAATTTATCCAAATATAAAATTTTTTATTATATATTTTTATATTCTTTTCATAAATAAAAAGAAATAAGGACAAAAAAATATATGAGCAAAAATATAAAAAATTATTTAAAAATAGAACAAAATATTAATAAATTATTTTATATTTATTTCAAAGAAAATAAAAAAAATTATTTCATTCGTGAAAAAATATTTTTATTATTTTATAAATATATAATTTCTCATATTGTACGAAAATTAAAATATTGTCCTAGATGCTTAGAAAAAAAAGATTTAATAAATGAAGGAAGTTTAGTTATTAATGATGCATTATTAAAATATATTTACGGAGTATACAATTGTGATTTCACCACTTTTACCAAAAGAAAAATCAAACAACAAATTGATAAATTAATTCGTTTAAGTCATTCGCCTTCTGTCCCGATTAGAATTTATAATAAAAATAAAAAAGAAAAAAAGCCAAATCAAAATACTGAATCATTATCATCGGATAAATATATTCAAAAACAACAAATAGAAAAGTATGAATATAATCCATACTATCCTAGAAATCTTAATCCTCATCAATTATATATCAAACAAATCAATCATGAAAACTTTTTAAAAAACATGAAAAGAAAATTAAATCCTATAGAATGTCAAATTCTAATATATAGTTATGGCATTTCAACAAATTATCTTGATTCGAATTATCCTTGTATTTTAATTGATCAAGAAATATCATTAAAACTAAATATAACAAAAAAACAAATTTATAAATATAGAGAAAAAGCCATTTTCAAACTTAAATATCGCAAATAACAAATAAAATTTTTATTCTTTTGCATGACCTAAGTAAGTCTTAAAACTGCTTTTTTTTAATTTAACGAATTCGTTGTTTTACAAAATTATCAAATCCTTAAATTTAAGGCCATATTTAATTTATTATATAAAATTATTAAAAAATTTTTTAATGTATATTATTTTGAATATAATTTCATAATTTTATAAATATTTTTTTTGACACAAAAATTAAAATAAGGAGATTACGAAAGTGAAACAACAAGAACAAGAAAATAAAGAAAAAGAATCTAAATTTCCGCACTTAGATATATTCGGCAAAAACTTTAATTTCACCACAATGCAAATTATTGTATTTATTTTAATTTGTCATATTTATAAAGAATGGGATCCAGACGCCATTAAAACATTAAATGTTTCATTTTTATTTTTCCTAAAAAATTTTGTTGCATTTTATTTTCAAATTATTTTATTCAAAAAATATATTAATAATATAAATTTTTTGAAAAATAAAAATAATAATCAACCAATTTGTGATGCATTGTATAATCAAATTCAACAGAAAGTTTTAAATGACGGCAAAATAAAAGAACAAATCTTAACTGAATTAGAAAATGAATATCAACAAATATTAAAAGGAGATGCTAATAAACTTATTTCAGAAGTCATCTCTAAAACATTTCAAAATCATTCAAATAATAATTTTGTTAATAAATCCAATAATTCAGAAAATGAAACAAAAAAACGAGACTTAAATGATATAGATAACATTGACGAATCTAATAATGAAAAAAAAGATTCTAATAAATCAGATAATGTAACAAAAGATTCTCACGAAGATGATCCTAATTCTTTAAAATAAAATTTTTTTTAATTTTTTTTAATAAGTTCAAAAAGAGACTAATTCAAATTTAGTCTCTTTTTTTTTATTCAAATAAAAAATAAAAAAAGGAAATAAAAAATTATGTTCTTTCAAAATAAACCAAATTTTTTTAAAATATTTATTTCTATTATTTTGTTTATTATTGTGTCTTTAACAGCTTTATTCTCTATTAAATATAGTAGAGTACATAAAGCAGCAGAAGATGATTTAAAAACAAATAATGTCGATTATGATGATATAAACGAAGAAGAGTTATATAATTTAATTCAAGATCCTAACAAATTAATAAATTTAATCAAATCAAATAAAGAACTTAAAGAAAAAAATAAAAGTAATAGTGAATTAATATCTTATTTAAGCGATCAAATTGCATTTTCAGAAAATCGTATTTTAGAAGCAAATAAGTTAATCGAAATACAAAAAGAAAAAATCAATACTTTAACCCAAGAAAATAACGATTTAAAAAAAGATAAATATTAATTTAATAAATAAAAAAAATCAACATAAATGAATATTAATTATTCCTAAAATTATGTTTTTATTAAAAAAATTAGAAATAATATCGCAATTTATTATTATTATATTTTTTTATAAAAATAAAAAAATCAAAGTAAGGAATTTAAGTTTAATGAAAACGAAAAAAAAGCAAATAAACAAAAATAAAATCAAAATTATCATTTTATTATTAATAATAACATTCATATTATCTTTAACAGCATTATCTATTTTCTTTCAAAAAAGAAAAGAAGAAATTAAATTAGAAAATAATTTTCCAACTTTTGAAGTAGAAATAATAGGAGGAAATAATCAAAATAAATATCTTATTCCAATTGAAATTCCTAATTTAAATAAAGAGAAATATGATCATTTAATAAATATTGAACACAAAGCTACTTTAAAATCTAACAACATGGAAATAAAAGAAATTTTATTTTTAAAAATACAAATTTCTCTAGATACTCAAAATACATTTTATAACCCAGAAAAATATTTTGATTTTCAAATTATTACAACAAATGCTGATAAAAAAAATAAAATTTACTCTAACGAAGAAAGACCTTATTATATTACAATGAAAGAAAATGAAACACAATCAATAATAATTAACACTCAAATTCAACAAAAAGAAATACTTTCATCTGATAATCCTAGACTTTATCTCGTTTATGATTATGAAATAGTAGATCAACAAGGTAAAACAATAACTGGAGGGTCTAATATCGTTTCAAACAAAATAAGTAATATTGTTAATAAATAAGTTTATTATTAACAAAAAAGGATGCAATATATGTTTCAACAACAAAATAACAACATTCAAATACAAAAAAAAATATTTATTATTGCTATTTGTATTTTATTTTTTATCTCTTTTGTTCTAGTTCTTTATGCTTCAGTTAATCATCAAAATATGATCCAACATGACAAAAAAATTAATACAATAGAAAAAAACAATTTTTATATAAATAAAAATTTAAAACAAATAGAACAAAATATTCAAGCAAAAAAAGATCAAGAAGAAACAGAAGAAAAATTAGAAAATAATTCTAATAAAAAAAATAAAATGCATGGGTTAAATAAAGATATTTTAATAGAAAGCGAAAATTTTATAGCCCAAGATTCTAAAAAATTTCCTACTTTTGAAAAATTAGTAGGATTAAAGGAAGCTAAATCAGCAGCTAAAGGATTTGTAAATTTTTTAAAAAATAAAAAAGCTTTCGAAAACAGAGGAAAAATATTTTCGCCAACAGGTTTAATGATGTATGGTACACCTGGTTGTGGTAAAACTATTTTTGCGGGTTCAATCGCAAAAGAAACAGAATTACCTTTTATTGAAGTTTCATGTTCTATTTTTGCACAAGAATTTGTAGGAAAAGCCCCACGAATGGTTAAAGAATTATTTGATTTGGCTAGAGAAGCGGCTCATCAAAATGGTAAAGGAGCAATTATATTTTTAGATGAATGTGAAAATATTTTTTTAAATATTGATAGTTTAAAACCTGGTTCTGAAATAGCTAATGTTGTTAATGAATTCAAAATTCAATTAGAACCAAGAGAAGAAGAACGTAACCCCGAACAACCTATTTTTGTTATAGGTGCAACTAATCATATTGACGGAATAGAACCTGCTATTTTATCACGTTTTAATCATCTTATCGAATTAAAACCAGGAAATGAATTAGAACGTCAAATTCAATTTGAAAGTATTTTGCAACATAATCAATTTCCTATCACTAAAGAGGCTAAAGAATATTTATTAAACACAATTAATAAAGCATTAGATCATTTGCCTCCACAATATGAAAAAACTATGAATGGCACTATAATAGAGATTCCGATAGAAAAAAATTATAAAAAAGCTTATCGTGTTTTAGAAAATTTAATTAAAGAAGCAAATTTAAAATCTATTGATCGCGAAATAACATTAATAACAGAACAAAAAGAATGTGAGCACCCTAAACATCAAGAACTATTCCAAAATAATATAACTTTTGCCAATAATAATAAAATAAAACAACAAACTAATCCTAATATTTTAGAAAATTGTTGTGAATGCAAAGCTATTAATGTTGAAGATTTAAAAAAAGCTTATCAAATAATAATAGATGATTCATATAAATCTTTAAGCAAAATAAAATCAAATTAAAAGGAGAATGAAAAAAATGTTCTCAATTTTTAGTATTTTCACAAATTTCAAATTATATTTTATTATTTTTATAATCGGAATAATTATACTTCTTATATTTCGTTTTCTACCTATAATTAACAAATTAAGAGGGAAAAAAACTTCAGTAAAAGAAATTATTTTTTTTTCTTTAATTATATTAGGTATTATATTTATATTTTGGTTCTTCCTTTGGCGAAAAGAACCTATAACAAAAAATTATGATAAATTAACTAATGAAGTGAATAAAGCTATTGATAAATATGAAGATATTGCCCATAATTATAAAGGATTAAAATCTAATTGGGAAAAAGAACTCCAAAACGCTGAACAAGAATTAAAAAAACTTCACGAAGAAAAAGAAATTACTGAATTAGATAAAGAAAAAATTCAATTAAGTCTTGATACGAACGAAGCTCATATTAAAAATATTAAAAATCAATTAACTAATATTCGTAATGAAATATTAATCGAACAAGGTAAATTAAAAGATTTAGAAAAAAATAAAGAAAAAATTGAAAAAGAAATAAAACAAAAAGAAGAAGAGGCGCTGAAAGAAATAAACGAAAACAAAAAAAATAAATTATATGAAGAAATCGGAAATTTAAGAAAACAACATATAAAAATAGTAGAAGAAATAACAAATACAAAAATAAAAATTAAAAAATTAGAAACAGCTGAAATTTCATTAAAAAAACAATTAAAAATTGTAGAAGATTTTAAACAAAAATTAACAACATCTATGAATGAATTAAATGCAGAATTAAAAAAAATAGCATCTTATATTATGACAATGGAGGAGAAAAAACAAGAAATACAAAAAAATCTTGATGAAATAAAAAACAAAATAGACAAAATACAAACAGAATGTGAAGCTTATAAAAACTTTAAATCTATTTTACTAATCCTGAGACAAAACGCTGAAGCATGGGAAAGATCCAATTCATTTTCCTTCGGTAATTTAGCAAAAGTATTTTTCAAAGCTTTCGATCGTATTACCGATTTACTTACTGTTAAAAAAAAATTTTTTGTATCTAACAATGAAATAATATTTGAAAAAAATTCTACTACCCTAACAAATAATTCACAAATCGATACAACATCAATAAAATTACCGCAAGGACATCCTATATCAATTATGATCAATAGTTTAGTTCGAAAACAAGGGGAAGAGCCTCAAATGATAAGCACTGAACTTTTAAAAATTTATATGGATGATATTCATAAAGAATTAATGAAATTAGAAAGAGAATATAAAGAATATGAAGAAAAATATAGAAATTATAAAATGCAAAACGATAATAATAAAATTATTCAAAACATCAGAGATTTCAAAATAAAAACAGCTAAAGACAATGATAAAGTTATGGAAGATTATAGTACATGGTTAGGACAATATGAAAAATTAACAGAAGAATTGAGTAAAAAACAAGATGAATTTATAGAAAAAGAAAATCACTTCAATATAATAAATAATTTAGATAAACAAAAAGATAAAATTGAAGAAAATATAGAAGAAAAAGAAATAGAATATAATGAATTAAAACAACAAAATCCTAATTATGCTAAAATTCAACAAAACATAATTAATAGAAAAAATCAAAAAAATGGTATCAAAGCTCCTGTATTCCAAATAAAACAAATAAATAATTAATATCTGATATAAAATAAAATGTCAAAAAATTTTTATTATAAAAATGATAATTTCAAATAATTTCGCTTTAATTAAAATAAAAAATTTGATTATTTTATATAAAAAATATAAATACGAATAAACAAGGATATAAAAAATGATATTAAAAAAAAATAAATTTGGTTTCAAAATTTTATTTTATTGTATTATTATGATATTTCTTAAATCCAACAATATACTCGGTTATTTTCATATTCGTTTAGGAGAAAAAGAAAATATTTCAAAATATCAAATTAAAATTATAGATATAAATGAAATAGCCAATAAATGGATCACCAATGAACCACCTACGCAAGTATATGATATCAATATTGAAGAAACAGAAGATATGAAACTATTTTTAAAAGAATTGAAAAATTTAGATACAAATTTAAAAAATCATATACCAGGTTATAATGCTTTTAATACGAATTCTTTAAATTATATATCTTTAAAAAATCCTCCTAAGGAATTATTAGGTATTTATATCGTGCCTAGAAATAATCCTTTTAAAAAAAAATATCCAGACACACAATACTCGACTACATTAGAAGAATTATTAAATAATAATAAAATTTCAATGAAAGAAATTTATTGTTTTTGGAATGTTAAAACAAAATCTCAAGATCCCCCCAACGTTGCAATTCATCATATTTATGGCAGTATATTTGAAGGTAAGGAGGAGGATTATCATGGATCAAATACAATAAACAGGTATATAAATCATTATAACAAATATATCCGAAATAAATGTTATAATATGACTCTTGAATCAGGTATAATCATACCTTTACCTGATGAAAGTTTGTTTAATGGTTTAAAAATAACGCATATTTATTTTGATAATGGTATCCGTATTATAAAAAAAGGAACAACAAAAGATCTTTTAAAAATGGCTAATGGAGCTAAAAATATCTATGTTTTTAGTTTAGAATATATTCCAAAGAATTGGGCTCCGCATGATTATAATTTTTTGAATAGAAGTAAATTTTTTGATAAACTTTTTCAAGATCATCCAGGACCTGAATTTTTTTATCAATTTCCGCCTGGAGACCCACGTCAAGCTTGTCCTATTTTTAAGGGCTATAATTATGAATTTATTTTTAAGACAGGAGAATACAAAAACTTCAATTTAATAGAAGAATTAACTAAACAAACAAGATAAATTTATAGAAAAAAGAAAATCACTTCAACAATATAATAAATAATTTAGATAAAAAAGAATATAAACAAAAAAAGATATAAAAATGATATTAAAAATAAATGTTATAATACGACTCCTCATCCAGACCTTATTTATACCTTTACCTGATGAAAGTTTTTTCAAATAGTGAAAAATAATAAATATTTATTTTTATGATAATATGGGTATTAATAAACAAAGGAAAGACCGAATATCTTTTTAAAATGGTTAATGGAACTAAAATATCTATGTCTTTAGTTTTTAGATAATTAAAATTATAAACCTATTTTATTATAAGCCCTCCTTAAAAGAGACCTAATCACATAAATAAGCTTTACACGCGATATTAATTTATTTATTTTATTTAAAAATTTTTAAATTTTAAATATTGTAAAGGGGATTTATAATTAAACTTAGCTAATATCCAATTTTTATTGTAATAAAAAATAAAACTTTTAATTCTTTTTTTTAATGTTTCAAAAGTATATTGTTGATGAGAAGAAGATGTATTTTCTTTTAAATATCCTTTTAAAGTACCAAAATAAGATTCTATCATTGCATTATCAAATGGAAAAGCTTTTCTAGAAAAACTAATTAAAAATCCTTTGTTTTTAAGATAATTTTTAAATTTAATATTTTGATAAACACTACCTTGATCTGAATGCATAATACAAGGTTCTTTTAATTTAGGTAATTTTTGAAAAGTTTTTTTTACTAATTCTAAATTAGGTTTCTTACTTATTGCAGATGATAAAATTTGATTATTGAAACCATCTATTATAACTGATAACCAAAATTTACCGTTTTTAGTAGAAAAACAAGTCAAATCAGTATATATTTTTTTCAAAGGTTTATCAGCTTTAAAATTAAAATTAATTAAATTACAATTTTTTTCTCTTGAGATATAAACATTTCTCTTATTATAAGGTTTTCTATATGTCATCAACCATTTATTCATACGCATAATATGTAATACTTTTTTATTATTAACTATTTCTTTATAAGTTTGAAAATAAAGATTTGTAATTTTCCGATAACCAAAAGAATATCCAGTTTTTTTACATAAACGTCCAAGTCTTTCAATAATTTTATTATAATTAGATTCTCTTTTTTCTTTTTGATGCTGAACTTTTTTCCAATAATAATAAGAATTACGGTTTATTTTTAATAATTTTAAAATATCTGTAATTTTCAAATATTTTTTATAAAATTTAATCAAAACAAAAATAAAATCTCTAAAATTAGGTTTTTGATATTCGATAACTAATTGTAATAATTCAATTTCCTTTTGCCTTATAACATTTGAATTTTGATTTTGATTTTTTATCATATCTATAGTTTTTCCTATTTTTAACTTAATTTTATAAAAAAGAAAATATTATAAAATGATTACACATATAGGTAAAATATAAATTAAAAAATAAATTTATAAGGGATTTTTACATTTTTGTTTGCATATATATAATGAAAGACAAAATATTTAAATTATTATTTAGCACATTAAGTACTTATATAATTTATTATATTTTAATTTTTTTATTTATTATTTAAAAAAATGATATTATAAATAAAAAAATGATTTTTTATTTTTGTTAAAAATTTGTAATTATTTGGGTGCAGTTCAGAGTACAAATAATTAAAAATAAAAAATAATTTCTTTAAAAATTTTTTTTAATGTATAATAATATAGTATTGAGAAAAAAAATTAAAAAAGTGAAAAAGAAGAGTCAACTCTCCTCTACCTGAAAAATAAATTTAAATTTATTTTTAGGTAATAAAGCACAATAAATAATAATCTAAAACAAAATTTTTAAAAATTTTGTTTTAATATTTTATTATTTACAATATCCATAAAATATAGAGAGTACTTTTTTATAAGTACTTTTTTTTTATAAATTTTTTTATTTTTTTTATAAAAAATGGGATATAAAAATTATTTTTTCAAAAAGGAGTTATTTAATATTAAATACAATAAAAATATTAAAAAAGATAAAAAAATAAATATCTTGTATAATGAAAATATTCCCCAAGGAGAATATTTGGTAATTGATGAAAATGGAGACAAATTAGGGGTTTTAGAAAAAGATAAAATAATTGAAATGTCTGAAGAAAAAGACACAGATATAGTAATGATTAATCCAAATTCTAATCCTCAAGTAGTTCGTTTAATTAATTATTCATCGTTTCGTTATAAGCATCAAAAAAAATTGAAAGAAATCAAAAAAAAACAATCTACAGTAGTTGTAAAAGAAATTCGTATTAGCCCTAATATTGATGCTAATGATTTAAATGTTAAAATAAAAAGAGCTTTTAATTTTTTAAAACAGGGTGATAAAGTAAAAATTATTATGCGTTTTAAAGGAAGAATGATAACACATAGTGATTTAGGTAAAAATATTTTTGATAAAATTACATCTGATTTAAAAGATTTAGGTAATTTTGATGTAGCTCCTAAAATGGTTTCTAATCAAATGATTACTGTTTTATCGCCTAAAACAAAATAAATTATATTTCTTATTAAAATCAAAAGGAATAACGAAATAATTATGATTAAAAAAAAAACTCATAGAGGTTTAAAAAAAAGAATTAAAATAACTAGTACTGGCAAAATGTTAAGAAGATATGCTTATAAAAATCACTTAGCTGGTTCTAAAACAACAAAACAAAATAGACAATTAAGAGGAATTACAAAAGTAGACATTTCTGATGTAAGAAGAATTAAATATCTTATTTAAATTCTCAAAATAAACTTAAGAAGGCAAAATAAAGATGGTTAAAATAAATTTCGTTACAGCAAGACATAAAAAACGTAAAAAAATATTAAAATTAGCAAAAGGTTATGTCGGTTCTAAAAGCACCCTTTTCAGAACAGCTAAAGAACAGGTAATGCGTTCTTTACAATATGCTTACAGAGATAGAAGACAAAAAAAGAGAAATTTTAGAAAAATATGGATTACAAGAATTAATGCTGGTTGTTTGAATAATAATATTAGTTATTCTAAATTTATACACGGACTTGCGTTATCCAAAATAGAAATTAATCGTAAAATGTTAGCTGATATGGCTTATAATGAACCTCAAATGTTTGTTAATTATGTCAATGTATCTAAAAAAGCTTTAGAACAAAAAGATTTAAATAAAGAAGAAAATATTACAAAAAAAGAAAATATTTCAACAAAAGAAATAAAAAAAACAAAAGATGAAAATATAGAACAAGAAAATTTAAGCCAAGAAAATCTAAATAAAAAAACATTAGTAGAATTAAAAAAGATAGCACAAAAGCATCAAATAAAAAATATTTCTAAATTAAAAAAAATAGATTTAATTAATTTATTAAAAAAATAAATCCTGAAAGGGAGGATACGGAAAAAAGAATATAAATGATAAAAACAGAAGTTACAAAAAAACAAACTTTTTTAATATTATTAAAAATAATATTTTTTGCATTAATTTCTTTAACAACTTTTTGTTGGTTAGATTCAACATGGAACATTAATGGTTATTCAATTGTTCCTTCTAAAATTTTATTAGGTCTTGTCGTTTTATTTATTAATTATTTATTAGTATTTAATAATTTTAAAAAAAGTAAAGGTTTTGCTAAAATTCTCTTTTTTATCGAAAGTATTATATTCATTTTAGTTTCTTTAATACTTATTTTTCATTTTTTTATAAAAAATAACTATATCGAAAAAATATTTGAATTATATTATATAATTTATTATATTTTTATAACTCATAGTATTGTAGAATTGTATATTAATCAATTAAATAATAAAGTAAATATTATATCCTCTATGAAATTCATATTATTTATATCATTATTAAGTATAAGTTGCTATCTTAGAGGTTCTGAAATAAATTTATCAAATTATTTCAGAACAATTTTAGGTATTGTATTTTTAATAGTAAGTATATATTACATATATAAACTTGTTATACAAATGAATCATTTAAAACAAAATAAAAAAAATATTAACCAATCAGAAGAAGAAGAAACAGTAGAATAAAATTTTAAAATTTAAGGAGTTTAATTAAATTATTATGTCTGATCTATTAAAACAATTAAAAGATTTAACTATGTTAAGTGGTGTACCTGGACAAGAAAAAGAAGTTAACAATTATATTAAAAAAAATATTCAAGGACAATTTGACAAAATTGAATACGATAATTTAGGAAGTTTAATGTTTTATAAAGGCAATAAAGGACCAAAAATTATGTTAGCTGGTCATGTAGATGAAATTGGTTTAATAGTAACTGAAATCACTAAAGAAGGTTTTATTAAATTCCAACCTCTGGGCGGATGGATAACTGGAGTTATGTTAGCTCAAAAATGGAATATCCACACTCATAAAGGTGTTATAAGAGGTATTACAGGTGCTAGACCGCCTCACATATTACCTTTATCAGAAAGAAATAAAACTCCTGAAATGAAAAATTTATTTTTAGATCTTGGTGTTTATAATAAAGAAGAAGCAGAAAATTTAGGTGTTAGAATAGGAGATATGATCACTCCTTATAGCGAATTTGAACTTTTAGCTAATAAAGATTTTATAGCAGCTAAAGCTTTAGATAATCGTGTAGGCGCTTTAATAGTAATGAAAGTAATTGAAACTTTAAAAGATAATCCTAATCAATGTATCGGTGCTTTTACAGTTCAAGAAGAAGTAGGTTTAAGAGGAGCTAAAACAAGTACAAATAAAGCAAAACCTGTAATAGCTATTGCTGTAGATACTAGTGTTGCTGATGATGTTCCAGGTGATGCGAATGCTCATATTAAAGTTTTAGGTCAAGGACCTCAACTTACTTGTTGGGATCATGGTTTAGTTCATCACAAAGCTTTAAGAGAATTATTCATTAAAACAGCTAAAGAAAATGATATTCCTTTTCAAGAATCTAAACCAAGCGGTGGACAAACTGATGCTTCAGCAATACATGTTCAAAATGAAGGAGCAGCATCTCTTTCTATTAGCGTGCCAACTCGTTATATACATTCTCATACTTCTGTTATCCATACAAAAGATATCGAAAATACAATTAAACTTCTAGTTTTATTAATAAAACAATTAGACGAAAAAAAAGTACAAGAAATTTTATTTAACTAATTCAAATTTTATTAAAAAATAATCATAATTAATAAAAAAATATTAATGATTGGTTATTTTTTCAAAACAAAAATAAAGAGGTTTTTAATTTTATGAAAAGAACATACCAACCTAGTAAAATAAAAAGAATCAGAACACATGGTTTTAGAACTAGAATATCCACTGTCGGAGGACGTCGCGTAATATCTAATAGAAGAAAAAAAGGACGTATAAAATTAACTGTTTCATAAAATATCAAAAATAAATTAAGGAATATACATAATTTTTAAATATGAAAAAAAAATTTATTTTAAAAAAAAAAAGCGAAATAGATTTGATTTTTAAATTTAAAAAAAATGTAAGAAATTATTTTTTTATATTATATTATATTCAAAATAAAAATTTAGAAAATTTTAAATTTGCTTTAAGTATTAATAAAAAATATGGAAAAGCCCATGATAGAAATTTAATAAAAAGACGTTTAAGAATGATCATTCATAACAATTTTTCATTGATAAATAATAATATGTCTTTTGTTATTGTTATTAAAAATAACGCAAAAAAATTAGATTTTTCTGATTTAGAAAAAAAATTTTTAACTTTAATCAAGAAAACTTCTTTATAATTTAATATAAAACTAAGGTAATTAATTGTGAATAATATTGAAAATAAAAATATAAAATTAATTAAAAATTTTTTTATGATTTTTCTTTTGGGCTTAATTTTATTTTTTATTATTAAAAAAAGCGATCCACAAATCGATCCTAACAAATTCGAAACTACAGAATTAAAAATTATTTTTAATAAAAATAATTTATTAACTCCGAATTATATAGAAGAGTTACAAGATATTACAAATAGCCAAACGGAAACTTTATTACAAAACATTAATATTTTTGAATTTCAAATTGAAAAAAAAAATAAAAATATTCTAATCGAAAAAATAAAAGTAACTAAAGAAAATCTAGATAAAAAGAAAAATGAAATTAAAGATAAAATTCAAGATATTTTAAATGGACGCGAACTTTGTTTTTATTTCGAAAATCCACAAGAAATGAATGACAAAAAACAAATTTATCAAATTCAAGAATTTTTTACTATTAAAACAGGAACTAGTCGAAGTTCTTTTGAAAATAAATATACAAATAATAATGAATCAAAATTAAAATTTGGTTTTATAAATAAAGAAAATAAATTAGTTAACCTATCGCCAATACAAACAAAAATTAACAAAGAAATTTCAAATGAAGAAATTTCGAATGCCGAATACAATTCATTAATTAGAACAAAAGTAAATGAAAATAACGCAATTAATTATTTTAATTTAGAACTAAAATATGAGAATAATGATATTCCTATTAAATATATAAAAATTTTTGTTAATGATAAAGGAGATTTACCTATTCAATGGCCTAATAAATTAGAATGGAACTTTTTTTTAGGATGGGGTTATATATGGAATGTTTTAATCATATTTATTTCTTTTTTCTTAAATTTTTTTTCAAATATATTCACCTCTCCGCAAGAAGAAGGATTTATTTTCGGTAATTTAGGTCTAGGAATAATATTGACTACTATCTTAATAAGAACTTTATCATGGCCTATTTATACTAAAGCTAGTACTTTTAGTAGAAATATGAGTTTAGCTCAACCAGAAATTAATAAAATACAAGAAAAATATGCTTTAAAAAAAGATAAAGAATCTATGCAAAAAATGCAAATGGAAATTTTTAAAACATATCGCAAATATAATTTTAGCATCTTTGGTATTTTTATATCTTTTTTACAAATGCCTATTTTAATCGCAATGTTTAGAACTTTAAATCGTTTTTTTGTTTTAGGTGGTATTTTTAAAGCTAATTATGCTAAACCTTTTCTAGGTTGTATATATTTAAAACCTGACGGCGAAACAACAAATATTTTCGTTAAAATATTTTTATCATTTTTAGTCGGACTAAGTATGTTTTATTTCAACAAAATTAACCTAAAAAGATCTTCTGATTTAAAACGAAAAAATATAAATATAAATCCAGAGCAAAAAAAACAAGAAATGACAATGAAAATAGTTAATTATATTATGATTATTTTTATGGTTTTCGCTGCTTTTAAAGACTTAACTTTAGCCTTATATTGGATAACTGGTAATATTTATACTATTTTTCAAATAAAAATAAATAATAAAATGATCGAAAAACATAATTTATTAAATAAAAAAATTTAAAAATAATATCCTGATTATTTTAAGATATACTTTTTTTATAAAATTTTATAAAAAAATTCAATTTCAAAAATAAATAAAATATAAGTTTATTAGCGAAATATTAACTATATTAAATTTTTTTCAAGATTAATTTAATACAATTAATGTATAATTTATAATGTATTTTTTGTTTTTATATTCATATACTTTTCATTGATTATTTAAAATAATTAATGAAAAAATAATATAAGAAAGGAAATGATTAAATTGATTCAACCTTTACATGATTATGTTTTATTAAAACATAAAAAAGAAAACGAAATAATTAAAAGCAAAAGCGGAATAATTTTAGAACTAAATAAATCTGAAATTGGCATTGTTGTAAGTTGCGGACCTCAAGTATCAGATGAAAATATTAAACCTAATAGTAAAGTGATGTATAAAAACTATGAAGGGCAAAAAATTAAACTTGAAGAAGAATACTTAATTATAAAAAGCAAAGATATAATAGCTGTGTTAGTTTAATTTAAATTAAAAATAAATTTAGAAAAGGAGAAAAAATTAATAACATGACTGCTAAATCAATTCTTTTTGATAAAGATGCTAGAAAAGAAATTTTAAATGGAGTAAATGTTTTAGCTAATACTGTAAAAATTACTTTAGGACCGAAAGGAAACAACGTTGTTTTAGAAAGAAAACATGGTTTACCTTTGATTGTTAATGATGGAGTTACAATTGCCAAAGAAATAGAACTAACAGAACCTTTTCAAAACATAGGGGCTCAATTAATTCGTGAAGCAGCAACTAAAACTAATGATAATACTGGTGATGGTACAACAACAGCAATTGTTTTAGCGCAAAGTATGATTCAAAAAGGATTTAAATTTATTGATTCTGGTTTTAAATCTTCTTTAATGAAAAAAGGAATTTTAGAAACTTCTCATAAAATAGTAGAACAAATTTTACAAAAATCTAAACCAATTTCTACAAAAGAAGAAATAGCTAACATTGCTACTGTTTCTTCAGGAAGTAAAAAAATAGGACAAATTATAGTTTCTGCTATGGACAAAGTTACTGAAAAAGGTGTTATAACTATAGGAGAATCTAAAGGTTTAGAAACTGAACTAGAAGTTGTTGAAGGAATGCAATATGATAAAGGTTATTTATCAAGTGTTTTCATTAATAATTTAGCTAATATGTCAGTTGAATTAGAACAAGCATTAATTTTAATAACTGATCATAAAATTAATAATATTAATGAAATTAGTCATTTATTAGAAGAAGTAAAAAATACATCTAATCCTTTATTGATAATAGCTAATTCATTTGATAATGATATAATTAATATTTTAGCGTTAAATAAATTCCACGGGGCTTTAAATGTTGCTATTACAGAAGCACCAGGTTTTGGCGATAATCAAAAAGAATTATTAAAAGACATTGCTGTTTTGACTCAAGCTAATTTTATTTCTAAAGACTTAAATTATAAATTACAAGATACTAAAATCGAAGATTTAGGTAAAATAAAAAAAGCGATTATCAAAAAAGATAATACAGTTTTAATAGGAGCATCTAAAAACCCTTCTTTAATAGAAAGAATTAAAGAAATAGAAACTCATATTCAAAATACAACAAATGAACATGAATTGAATAATTTAAAATCTCGTTTAGCTAAATTATCTGGAGGAGTAGCAGTTATTAAAGTAGGCGCAGCAACAGAAACAGAATTAAAAGAACAAAAATTAAGAATTGAAGATGCCTTAAATGCTACTCAAGCAGCTGTTACTGAAGGTATACTAGCTGGCGGTGGAAAAACTTTAATAGAAATTTATAAAAAATTAAAAAAAACTTTAATAGTTTCTATGCCTGATATCCAAAAAGGAATTAATATCGTTTTAGATAGTTTATTAACTCCAGCTTATCAAATCGCTGAAAATTCAGGTTTCGACGGAGATACAATAGTTAAAGCGCAATTAGAACAAAAAGAAGGTTTTGGTTTTAATGCTGAAACAGGAGAATATGTTGATTTATTTAAAGAAGGTATTGTAGATCCTACTAAAGTAACCAAACAAGCTATTTTAAATTCAGCATCGATCGCTGCTATGTTTATAACTACTGGAGCAGCAGTTGCTTCTATTCAAGACAATAAAGGATTATCTAAACTTTCAGATAACAACCTTTTTTAAAATAAAAAATGAATAAAAAAGTTTTCTTTTGGATAAAATCCACAAAAAAAGAAAACTTTTTTTATTAATTTTTATTTAAATTAATGTAAAAATGATAAAATGACTAGTAGATATATAAAATATAATATATTTTGTGCTTATAAAAATTTTAAAATTTTAATAAATATCTTAAAAAGGAAGTGTTTTTTAAAAATAAATTATCATGAAATTAATTCTAAAATACATTTTTAAATATAAAAAACTTCTTTTATTAAATATTTCTTCTTTTATATTAATAATTATTGGCGAATTATCAATACCTTATATTGTGGGTAGATATATAGTTAAAAATCAAAATAATCAAACACCTTTTCAAACTATTTTTTTATGTTTATGTATGCTAGTTTGCATGATTATTTGTGGTAATTTAATAGTTAATTTTTGTATTTCCAAGATTTCATCTTTAATTTTTAAAGATTTAAGTACTGATTTATTTAAAAAAATACAAACTTTTTCTTTCTTGGAAATACAAAAATTAGGAGTTTCTGCTATAGTAAGTAGAAGTACTTATAATATTTACCAAATAATAAATTTTATCACTACTTTTTATAAAACATTTATTGTGACTCCTATCGTTTTAATTTCTTGTTTTATTATAATATTCAAAATAAAAGCTGCGTTATCTTACGGTATTTTATTTATTATTCCTTGTTTTATAATTATTTTAATTTTAATTATTAAAAAAAATTATCTTTTATCGGTTCAACAACATACAAAATTAGAAGAAATTAATTATAAAATTAGATCTGGTATAACAGGAACCAAAATAATCAGAACTTTAAACCAAGAACAAAATGAAGAAAATAAATTTGAAAAAATAAATTCAAATTTTAGAGATTTAATAATTAAATTATTTACTTCCATTTTATCAATTGAACCTTTGTTTTATTTATTATTAAATCTTTCTGTTATTATTACTAATTTTATTGCATCTGATATTATTTTCGACAAACAAATTAATGTGGGCGATCTATATATTTGTATAGTTTATAATGTACATATTTTATCTTCTATTTTAAATTTTTTACTATTATTCATGATGTTTCCTAAAACTTTAATCGCTTTACAAAAAATCCAATATTTATTTAATATAAAACCTTCTATTAATGATTCTTTAGCTAATCCTGAAAAATTAGAAACTATTAAAAAAATAGAATTCAAAAATGTTTTTTATCAATATCCTAATGCTAATAAATTAACTTTAAAAAATATTAATTTTAAAGCCAAAGAATCAGAAATAATTGCTTTTGTAGGTAAAACAGGTTCTGGAAAAACTACTTTATTAAATTTAATACCTCGTTTACTAGATCCTATTAAAGGAAATATAGAAATAAATGGGATAGATATAAAAAAATATGATGTCAAAATAATAAGAAATAAAATTGGTTTTGTTTCGCAAAAAAATATTTTATTCAAAGGAACTATTTATAGCAATTTATTATTCAGTAAAGAAACAGCTGATTCTGAAGAAATGTTAGAAAAAGCTAAAATAGCTCAATCATATGAATTTATCCAAAACAAAAGTGATAAATTAAAAGATCAAGTCAGTGAATTAGGTTCAAATTTATCAGGAGGACAAAAACAAAGATTATCGCTTACAAGAGTTTTATTAAAACAACCAGATGTATATATTTTTGATGATTCTTTTTCTGCTTTAGATTATGAAACTGAATTAGCTATTAGACAAAAGTTTTTTGAAGTAAAAGGAAAATCTATCGTAATAATAGTGGCTCAAAGATTAACTTCTATTTTAAATGCTGATAAAATTATTGTTTTAGATGAAGGTCAAATAGTAAGTATGGGAAAACATAAAGAATTAATTAATACATGTCCTTCTTATCAAAAAATTGCTATTTCGCAAAAAATAAAAGAGGCCGTATAAAAAATGAAAAAAATATTTAAATACTTAAAACCTTTTAAAAAAAAAATAACAATAAGCATTTTTTTAATTTTTATTACTACTATTCTTCAAACATATATTCCTTTATTTGAAGCTGAATATATTTTAAATTTTCTTATTGACGAAAAAAACCATACAAACTGGGTTGATTATAAAAAACATATTATTATTTTTTTAAGTATAAATTTTGTATTTTATTTATTATGTGCCATTGGTAAATTTATTTATAATAAATTTCTGGTAAATTCAATTCATAAAGGTATGAAAAACCTACGCCAAGATATTTATAAAAAAATTAATAAATTACCTATAAGATATTTTGATCAAAATACTGTTGGTGATATTATGAATAAAATGACAAATAATGTCGATATTATTTCTAATGGTCTACAACAAACTTTTGCTTCTATAATTTATTCTTTTTTTCAAATCATAATTTTATTAATTTGTATGTTAATAGTTAATTGGCGTTTAGGTTTTATTATTTCTTTAATGATCCCTCTTTCTTTTTTGATTATCATCATCATAAATAAAAAATCTCGTAATGTTTTTATTCAAATATTTGATAAAACATCTGAATATAATGGTTTTTTACAAGAAAAATTTAACGGTCATAAAGAAATTATGTTGTATAACCAACATGAAAATATTATTAAAGAATTTAAACAAATTAACAAAGATTTATCTAAAATAATTTTTAAATCTAATTTTTTATCTGGTTTAGTGATTCCTATTGTAAATGCTGTTACATACATAATACTAACAATTATTGTCATATTAGGATATTTTTTAATGAAAGAAGGAGAACTTCCTCTTTTACTAATAAAATTAGGTTTTGTATCTATTCAGTTCGGTCTGTTTGAAGCTTTTATTCAATATGTTTGGCGTTTAGGAGATCCTATTAATAATTTAAGTAAAATTTTTATTGTGGTTCAATCAACGAAAACTGCTATTCATAAAGTTTTAGATTTTTTATATGAAACTGAAGAAAAAGAAGATGATCCTAATTGCATTACCTTAGACGAAGTTAAAGGTATTGTTAAATTTTCTAATGTATCTTTTGGTTATTCAAAAGATAAACTTATTCTGAAAAATATTAATTTAAATGTTAAAAAAAACCAAACAATAGCTATTGTAGGTTCTACTGGTTCAGGAAAGACAACTTTAATTAATTTATTAACTAGATTTTATGATGTTGATGAAGGTTCTATAACTATTGATGGAGTAGATATTAGAAACTTTGAAAAAAAATATTTAAGAAAAATTTTAGGACTGGTTTTACAAGATGTTTGGCTGTTTAAAGGTACTATTTTAGAAAATATTAAATATGGTAGCGAAGGTAAAAGTGATGAAGAAGCAATAGAAATAGCGAAAAAAACTCAAATTCATGATTTTATTATGTCAAAAGATCAAGGTTATCAAACTATAATTAACGAAGAATCAGATAATTTATCTCAAGGTGAAAAACAATTAATCACAATAACTAGAACTTTATTACGTAATCCTTCTATTTTAATTTTAGATGAAGCAACTTCCACTATTGATACACAAATGGAAATAATTTGTCAAAAATCTATTCAAACATTATGCCAAAATAAAACTTCTTTTGTGATTGCGCATCGTTTATCTACAATTGTTAATGCTGATGTTATTATAGTATTAAAAAATGGTTCCATTATCGAAAAAGGAAAACATGAAGAATTAATTAAAATAAAAGGTTTTTATCACAATCTTTATCATAGCCAATTTAAAAAATAATAAAATAAAGATTAAAAAATTAAATTTAATAAAACATAAAATTATATAATTTTTATTATTAATAAAAATAGTTAAAAATTTTTAACTAAATGACTTCTTTATTTTTTATTTTAAATAAAATTTACTAAATTTAATTTAAAATTCTCAGTTGGAGGTTTTTAAAACATATCTCCTTATTTTTTTAATTTTAATATAATAAAAAAATCAAAAAAATAATTATATCGAAAAAATTTATAATTAATTTTTTTGAGTTTTTTTTATTTTTAAATTTAAAATTTTTTAAATAAATTAATTTTTATATAGTTAAAAATATAAAATATTATGATATTATAAGTTTAAATAATTGTAAATTTAAAATAAATGGATTTTTTATATTATAAATTCTCTCAATTAATTAAAAATAATTAAAAAAGAAAGATATTAAAATTATGTTTGATAATAATAATACTTTAATAGATATAAATAATTTATCCAAAAAGTTTTGCGTAAAAAAAAAATTATTTAAAAAAGATATTTTTTTTTATGCAAACCAAAATATTAATCTATCTATTTATAAAGGTGAAACTTTAGCTATAGTTGGAAGTTCAGGTTCAGGAAAATCAACTTTAGGACAATTAATTGTCCAATTAAACAAACCTACTTCAGGTAATATCTTTTATCAATCAAATAATTTAAATAAAATTGATTTAACCAAATTAAATAATAAACAAAAACGTTATTTTAGAAAAGATCTCCAAATTATTTTCCAAGATCCTTTTTCTTCTTTAAATCCTTCTTTAAAAATATCTGATATCATCGGCGAAGGACTTCTAATTCATAAAATGGTTAAAAATAAAAAAGATCCTTTATATAAACAAAAAATTTTAGATATTATGGAAAAATGTCAAATTGATAGATCTTTTTATGGACGTTATCCAACGCAATTATCAGGAGGACAAAGACAAAGAATAGCTATTGCTCGTTCATTAATTATAAAACCGAAATTTATTGTTTGTGATGAAATCGTTTCAGCATTAGATGTTTCTACACAATCCAAAATTCTTAATCTTTTGAATAATTTGAAAAGAGATTATCAATTAACTTTTATGTTTATTACTCATGATTTAGGTGTAGCTGGTTATTTCAGCGATCGAATATGCGTAATGTATTTAGGTAATATAGTAGAAATCGCGCCTAAAGAAAAAATTTTAAAAAATCCTTGTCATCCTTATACAAAAAAAATTTTAAATGCTATTCCTAAATTTGATAATCAAAGACAAAAAGAACATAAAATTATCTATGAAAATGCAAATTTTAAATTTTTATTTCATCAAAATCAAAAAGATTTAGATTGGGTAGAAATTACGCCTCAACATTTTGTTAGATGTACTTTGAAAAATAAAAAAAGAGGGTTTAATTTTATATAATGAGTTTATTAAAGATTGAAAATTTACATACTTATTTTGAAACTCCTAAAGGATTGATAAAAGCAGTGAACGGGATTTCTTTTGAATTAAAAAAAGGAAAAACTTTAGGTATTGTTGGTGAATCAGGAAGTGGTAAAAGCCAAACTGCTATTTCTATTTTAAAATTATTTGATAAAAATCAAAAAATCCATCAAGGAAAAATTCTTTTTAATAATAAAGAAATTTCTAAATATAATCAAAAAGAAATGGAAAAACTTCGTGGTAATGAAATAGCTATGATTTTTCAAGATGCTTTATCTAGTCTTAATCCTGTTTTTAAAATAAAAGAACAAATAATAGAAATATTAAAATTACACAAAAAAATAAATTCTTTAGAAAGTGAAAAAAAAGTTTTTGAAATTTTAAATAAAGTCAAAATTAATAATGTTCGTAGAGTTATGGAGTCATACCCTCATCAATTATCAGGGGGAATGTGTCAAAGAGTAATGATAGCGATGGCTTTAGTATGTGAACCTAAACTTTTAATCGCTGATGAACCAACTACAGCTTTAGATGTTATTATCCAACAAGAAATTTTAAATTTAATTAACGATTTAAAAAAGGAAATTAAAACATCAATTTTATTTATTACTCATGATTTAGGAGTTGTATCGCAAATTGTTGACGATGTTATAGTAATGTATAAAGGAAAAATAGTTGAAAGTGGTTCTATCAAAAACATCTTAAAAAATCCTAAACATGAATATACAAAATCTTTATTAAATAATTTTTTAAAAACAAGTTTTTTAAATTATTAAAAAATAAATATATAAAAAGATAATTTTTTTAAATAGCGAGGAATAAATATGAAATGTCTTTCATAAATTATATTTTTAAAAAACTTTTTTATGTTTTGTTAGTTTTAATTACTATTGTAATAGTTAGTTTTTTTTCTGTTAAACAAATACCAAGTGATCCAGTTACAGCTGCTTTTGGACAAAAAGGTCCTACGCCAGAACAAAGAGCTGATTTAGAAAAAAAATTAGGTTTAGATAAACCAACAAGTCAACAATTTTTAATATATTTAAAAAATATATTAAAATTTAATTTCGGCAATTCTTATAAATATGAAGACCAAAAAACATTAAGTCTTTTTTGGAAGTCATTTAAAACAACTTTATTGTTATCTTCTCTAAGTTGTATTTTAGGTTCTTTAATAGGTATTTGTTTTGGATCTTTATCAGCTTTATGGCAAAATAGTAAAAAAAGTTTTATATTAGAATTTATATTTCTTTTTTTATTTTCTACTCCTACTTTTATTATCGGTTTTATATTTCAATATTATTTAGCATATAAATTGAAGCTTTTTGACATATCAGGAGCTTTTCCTTTACCTATTTTAACTTTATCTTTAGCAGTCAGTGGTTCAATATTCAAAATAACTCAAAATAATATGGTAGATTGTTTAAAACAACCTTACATTGCAACAGCATATGCTAAAGGTTTATCAACGAAAACAGTTATTTTTAAACATGCTTTAAAAAATGCTATAATCCCAATATTAGCTCAAATAGGTTTAGTCTTAAACTATTTAATTAGTGGTTCAGTAATTACAGAAAGTATATTCAATTTAAGAGGTGTTGGTAGATTAATAATAGATTCCTTTCATAATAGAGATTATCCTATTATTCAATGTTGTATGATTTTATTAGCTATTTTTATTTCTGTCTTTAATCTCTTATTAGACTTACTTTATTTCAAATTAAACCCTAAATTAAAATAAATAGAAAACATAAAAATTATATTAAGGAAAATATAAAAATAACTAATGAATAAAAAAATAAATTATGTAATATCATTTTTTCAAAAAAAATTAAAAATTTTAAAAGATATAAATTTTTTATTCGGTATTATTTTTTTAACTATTTTATTATTTTTTATTTTATTCAAAAAAATTTTAAATTTACCAGATCCTTTTTCATGTGATTACAAAATATTACAAAATATAAATTCTAAACATTGGATGGGAACTGATGATATCGGATATGATTTATTTACCCGTTTTTTAGAGGGCGCCAAAATTTCTTTACAAATAAGTTTCTTTGTCACAATTATAAGTGGTTTTGTAGGTGTTTGTTTAGGCATTATATCTGGTTATTTTCAAGGATTTATAGATAATATAATTGTTTTTTTATGTGATTTTTTAACTGTTATACCAGATATTATATTAGCTATTTTAATTATGTTATTACTAAACGATAAACGAGATATAAAAACTCTTGTTATGGTATTAAGTATTTCTTATTTACCTTCTTATATTCGTATTATAAGAGCCAATACTTTAATAATTAAACAAAAAGATTTTATTAAAGCATCTAAAGCTTTAGGAGCAAATCAATTTCAAATTATCAAAAGACATATTTTTCCTAATATTTTAACAAATTTAATAACTAAAATGATATTCAATATGTCAAATGTTATTTTAGCTATTTCAGGATTAGGTTTTATTGGATTAGGTTTAGATCGAACTAAACCTGAATGGGGTAATATTTTATCTTCTTCCAAAAATTATATCATGAATTATCCTCATTTATTTTATGGTCCTTTTATTATTATTTTTTTAACTATTTTATCTTTTAATCTAATAGGAAAAAGTTTAATTCAACACTTTGAAAATAAAAAAAATAGTTATTAAAATATAAAAAATATTTAAAAAGAAATTAATAAAAAAATTTAGAAAGAAATTATAAAAATATATGAATAAAAAAGAAAAAATAAAACTTTTTTTAACTGACAATAAAAATTATATTTTTTTTACTATAACAATATTAATAATAGTAATTTTTTTTGTATTCATGATGTTAAAAATGAAAAAAAACAATAATATTATAGCTATGGATAATATTATTATAGCTATGAAAGAAGATGTAAAAGGACTAGACCCTACCTGACCAAAAAAATACAGGTACTGTTTATTCTAGGGTTATTCTTGATTTATTGCATAGTAAATTTTTTATAAGAGACGAAAAGACAAATGAATACATTCCTCAATTATTGAAAAAAATGCCTTCGAAAGATAAAAAAATTTTAACTTGTGAATTAAAAGATGATGTTTTTTTTCATAATAATGAAAAAATAACAATTGAGGATGTTGTTTATACTTTTGAGCGAGCACACCAAAATCAACATAAAGAATATAAAAAAATAGAAAAAATTACAAAAATAAATGATAAAGAATTTACACTTGAATTAAAAGATGACAATGAATGTTGGCAAGATCCTTTTATTCAATTCATTAGAATAATTAGCAAAAAGGAAATGAAGAAAAATCCGGACAATGGATATAGAATCGGAAGCGGTGCTTATAAATTAAAAAAATATTTACCAAATGAATTATTAGAATTAGAACCTTTTGAAAAATATGATAGTAAAAAAGATAGAAAAAACATTAAATTCAAAATATCTGGAGAAGATGACACGCTTATACAAGAACTAGAAAATCAAGATATTCACGCTATATTAGATTTTAAAACAGAAAAAATCAAAGATCTTAAAAAAAATATAGAAAACAAACAATTTAATAATATAAAAATATTAGAAAATCATGAGGCTAGTCATAGGTATATTTATTTCAATAAAAGAAAAACAAAACCAAAAGTACGTAAAATAATTGCTAAAAGTTTAGATATAGAAAAATTGATTAATGATTTAAACTTACAAGATAGAATCGCAAATACTGCATTACATAATAATTTAATAGGATATGATCCTAAGATAAATTATCATGAAAATCTTTTGACTCGGGAACAAGCTCGAATAGAAGTTAACGAATTATCAAAAGAAGACAAAAAATTATGTATTCCTTTGAGCGAAAAAAATGCAATAATAGATCGTAAAATAATAGGAGAATTAAATAATATTGGTTTTGAAGTGGAAACAGTAGCAGACGAATTTAACACAATTACAACAAAAGCAACACAAGATGATTCACCTTATAATCTTATTTTTTTAGGAGAATCATTCGAAACAAAATTTGGACACAAATATTTTGAAGATTATTTTTTAACTAGCGCAAACAATAATAATTTTATCGGAATAGACGAAACCGATAAACCTAAACTTGAAGATAAAATAAATGAAGCTAAACGTCAAACAAACAATATAAATGAATATAAAAAATTATTATCAGAAATAGAGACATATTTAAATGAAAATCATTATTTATTACCACTGACAACAAATAAAAGTTACGTTATAATGAATAAAAAAATAAAAAAAGGTTTTGAAACAAATATATTTGGTTCATATTATAATATGGATTCAATCGAAATAGAATAATTGAAATTTTTCATAATTACAAAAAAAACCAAGTTTACTTATTTAATAAGTAAACTTGGTTTTTTTGTTTTTTTGAAACAATAAATTAACTCTTTTACCTAAATTTTCCGGCAATTCAAAAAAGAATTTATTCTTTAATTTAAATTGATGTTCTATATTTATATTTTGTAATTCTTTTTCATAAGAAGGACCTTTCATAGCTATAAAATAACTTTTATCTTTGGTTACAAAAGAAGCTAATTTTAAAATTAAATCTAATTTGCCTAAAGCTCTTGCGATAACACAATTATATTTTTCTTTATGTTTTTCAATTTTTTCTTGAAAAACATAAACATCTAATAAATTTAAATATTGAATTAATAATTTTAAAAAATTAGTTTTCTTAGAAGAAGAATCAATTAAAAAAACTTTTAAATTAGGGCATAAAATCTTTAAAGGAATTCCGGGAAAACCAGCGCCTGATCCTAAATCTAATAAATTTTTTATTTTATTAAAATTTAAAATTTTAGAAATTAATAAAGAATCATAAAAATGTTTTAAATAAAAATCTTTTTTTTTCACCAAAGAAGTTAAATTAATTTTTTGATTATAACTAATTGAAAATAAATAATATTTTTTAAACTGTTCTAATTGAAAATCATTTAAATGAAATTTTTTTTTCAATAAATTTTCAAAAAACATTTTTATATTTTCTTAAATAAACATTTAAAATAGATATATCAACAGGATTAACTCCTGAAATTCTAGATGCTTGACCTAAATTAGCAGGTTTAATTAATATTAACTTTTCTTTTGCTTCCATAGACAAATTATTAATTTTATTATATTCGATCTCCGAAGGTATTTTAAATGTTTCAAAACTTAAATTTTTTTGCACTTCTTTTTCGGCTTTCAAAATATAATCTTCATATTTAATCTGTATCTCTGTTTGTTCTAAAACTTCTGAATCATATTTTTTATTCAAAAAAAATTCTATAATTTTAATATTTAATTCATTTCTTTTTAATAATTTGTATAAACTCATTTTTTCTTTAATAGAAGAATTATATTTTTTAAGAAAATTTAAATTTAATTCATTAGGAAATACAATAAATTCTTTTAAATCTTTTTTTAAATTATCTATTTCTAAACGTTTTTTTTCTACTTTATCATAAATAATTTTGTCTATTAAACCTAATTTATATCCATAAGGAGTTAATCTTAAATCAGCATTGTCATGTCTTAAAAGCAAACGAAATTCAGATCTAGAAGTTAAAAGACGATAAGGTTCTGTTGCTCCTTTATTAATCAAATCATCAATTAAAACCCCAATGTAAGCTTCATTTCTTTTTAATACTAAATCTTCTTTATTTTCAATTTTTAAACCAGCATTTATACCAGCCATTAAACCTTGACAAGCAGCTTCTTCATAACCACTAGTTCCGTTTAACTGACCAGCCAAAAATAAATTTTCAATCTTTTTAGTTTCTAAATTATATTTTAATTGATTAGGATTAAAAGCATCATATTCAATAGCATAAGCATATTTAGTAATTTCTGCTTTTTCTAAAGCAGGAATTGTTTGTAAAATTTGTTTTTGTACTTCTTCAGGAAAACTTGTAGAAAGCCCTTGTAAATACATTTCATTTAATTTTAAACTTTCTGGCTCAATAAAAATTTGATGACTTTCTTTATCACAAAAACGAACAATTTTATCTTCAATAGAAGGACAATAACGTGGTCCTTTACCTTCTGCATAACCGCCGTACATAGAAGATTTATCTAAATTTTGTTTTATTAAAGCATGAGTTTTTTCATTAGTATGTACTAAAAAACAAGGTTCTTGAATTCCTAAATCTTTAATTACAGAAGGAGAACTAAAAGTTTGTAAAATATCATCTCCTAATTGAATTTTTGCTTTTGAATAATCAATAGTATCTTTCTTAACTCTTGGAGGAGTTCCAGTTTTTAAACGAACAATTTCAAAACCATAATCTTTTAATTGTTTACTAATACCATAAGTAGTCGGGCTATTGTTAGGTCCTGAATTGATTTTTTTTTGACCAATTAAAATATTGCTTGCTAAATAAGTTCCTGCTGTTAAAATAACTACTTTACCATGAATAATAGTTCGATCTGTTAACTGAACACCTTTAACTTTATTATCTTCTATAACTAAATTATTAACAAAACCTTCTAATAAAGTTAAATTAGGTGTTTTTTTTAAAATTTCTAAAATAATTTGAGGATATTTGAGTTTATCTACCTGAGCTCTTAAACTTCTAACAGCGGGGCCTTTGGAAGTATTCAACATTTTAACTTGAATTTGAGATAAATCAGCTGCTTTACCCATAATGCCTCCTAAGGCATCTATTTCTCTAACAACAACTCCTTTTGCTGGGCCACCAATAGAAGGATTACATGGCAAAGAAGCGATTTGTTTTAAATTACCTGTAATCAAAACTGTTTTGTGTTTTTTAGCCAAAGATAAGGCTGCTTCAACACCTGCATGACCACCACCAACAACAATACCTTCGAAAATCATTTCTTTTTATCCTTTCGATAAAAAATTTTTTAATCAAAAAAAATAAAATTCAAAAAATATTTTTCTTTTTCATATAGATGACTCTTATAAAAAATATAATTTTTGTTTTTGAGAAATTTCTTCAAAAACTTCAGCACCTAAAAAAGATTCGACTTCCTGCATTTTTTTTTGTAATAATTGTTTTTTATAATCTTGAAAAATTTTTCTTTGTTTAATATTTGAATAAAAAAATAAAAAAATAAAATTTAAAATAAAAGTAATAAAAAAAATTAAAAATTTATTTTTTTGTGAAAACTCCCTTTTTAAACCAAATAAAATAAAAATGAAAAATAAAGAAACAAAAATACTTAAAAAAGGAAAAACAAAATTTTTCTTAATTATATTCAAACGTTTATGCAATAATGTTGAAAGAAGATTCATATAAATAATATTAATTTCTTTTTGATATAAGATCTTAAACTTTTGATAATAATCTTCATCAATTAAAACTCTATAAACATTATCTACAATACTCCAAACAACATATTGTTTCATATCTAAAAAATAAGAATTATATTTACTTTGTTTTAAAAAGAAAAATTCAATTTTCTTTTCTTTTTTATTTATATCATATATTTCAAAATAGAAAGGTTTTCCTTCGATAGAATTAAAAATAAAAGGAAAAAGTTGTATTTTATTTCTTTTATTTTTAAAAAAATTTATCATCTTGTTTATTTTCCCTATTTTTATATTTTCTCATTATTTAAAAAATCTTCTTAAAAACCACCAAACACATATGATCAAAACTTATGGCTGCTACAACCAAATCCTGACCAGATTCATTTTGATCACATTGAATGGTGATTTTTAAGAAGATTTTTTTACAAAATAAAAAATTTTATTTTCTAAGATTAGCAAAAAATTTTTTTAAAATATACTCGCTTTCTTTTTCTAAAAAATTAGATTTAAAAGATATCTTAGAAAAAAAATTATTATCTTCTTTTGATAAATAAAAATTACTATTCAAACCTAATCTTATATTAGGAGCGCTATAATATATTTTTTTAATTCTTACTTGAATTAAAGCTCCCATACACATTATGCAAGGTTCTAAGGTAGTGTAAATTATTATATCATTAAATCTATAATTTTGAAATGTTTTATTCAATTTTTTTAAAATCAAAAATTCAGCATGACCGAAAAATATCTTCTTTTTCTCAACATTATTATGAGATCTAGCAATAATTTTATTATTTAAAACAGCTACAGAGCCAACAGGAACTTCACCTTTTGCAAAAGCTTTTTCGGCTTCTTTAAAAGCTTCTTTCATAAAAAAAAATTGTTTATCTTCCATACAAATTTATTCTTTTAAAATTAATTTATAAACTTATGACATTTTCTGCAACGTGGTTCATGATAATTATTACCACCCACTAAAATAATAGGATCAGTCGCTTTAGGTAACATACCATTAACTATTCTTTGAGTTCTATTGGCTTCTTTGCCACAAACAACACAAGAAGACTTTAATTTAATAACTTCATCAGCAATCGATAACAAATATTTCATAGAACCAAAAGGTCTTCCGCAAAAATCAAGTTCTAAACCACTTGCAACAATATGCATTCCTTGATAAGAAAAATCATTTAAAATTTTTTCAATTTCTCTATCTAAAAATTGTATTTCATCTATAAACAAAACTTCAACATCTTTTTCTACAAAATTTAAAATATCCTTACTGTTTTTTATAACAAAAGAAGGAACAGTTTTAAAATCATGAGTTATTAATTCATTTTGAGAAGAATAACGATCATCCATTTTAGGTTTAAAAACTAAAAATTTAATACTTAAAGATTTAAATAAATTAATTTTTTCGATCAATTTTGTTGTTTTTCCTGAAAACATAGGTCCACAAATGATCTCAATAAAACCTTCTTTTTTAAAAAGCATTTTTTTCTCTGACTAAAACCTTTTATTTAATTGCAATTTAATTCTTTTAAAAAATTATTTGTTTTCTGTTTCTTTGTAATTTTGAACATTTTCTTTCGAATCTATTTCTTTCGAATTTTTAACATTATAACGTTTATGAAACTTATCTACTTGTCCAGCTATAGTTACAAAAACCTGTTTACCAGTATAAAAAGAATGACAATTAGAACAAACTTCAATTTTAATTTGTTTAGCAACTGTTCCAATTTGATGTTTATAATGACAAGTAGCACAATCCACTTCAATTTTTGAAAATTCCGGTTGTTTTAATTTTTTTTTCATCAAAATAAAATTCCTTAATAAATTTCTATATACATTTATAAAACTGTTTTTTTTGAAATAATTTTTAATCTTTTATATTTTAAATAAAATATAAAAATAAAATTATAAACAAACATCATTTTTTATTATAACATTATAAAATTAAAAAATAATAAAATAATTTAAAATTATTTTTTATTATAAAAAGGAAATTTTTTAGTTAATAATAATGCTTTTTTAAAAACTTCTTGAACAATTTCTTCATTTTGATAATTATTTAAAATTTTATCTATTAAATAAGCAGTTTCAATAAATTCTTTTTCTTTAAAACCTCTTGTTGTCATAGCTGGGGTTCCTATTCTAATACCGCTAGTATTAAAAACTTTTTCTGTTTCGAAAGGAATAACATTTTTATTAACAATAATATTAACTTTTTGTAAAATTTCCGAAACTATTTTACCATTTAAATTAGGATATTTATGTTTTATATCAATCAAAATTAAATGATTTTCAGTTTTACCACTGACCAAACGATAATCTAATTTAAGAAATGTATTTGCTAAAGCAATGGCATTTTTTAATATTTGTTGTTGATAAATTTTAAAATCGTCTTGCAAAGCTTCTTCAAAAGCTAATGCTTTAGCAGCTATAACATTCATTAAGGGTCCCCCTTGTATTCCTGGAAAAACCCCCTTATTTATTTTTTTCATAATTTCTTCATTATTACTTAAAATAATTCCTCCTCGGGGGCCTCTTAAAGTTTTATGAGTCGTTGAAGTAACGACATCAGCTTGCGCTAAAAAAGGACAAGGATGAAGCCCAGCAGATATTAATCCAGCAATATGTGCGATATCAACCATTAAATAAGAATTTACCTCATCAGCAATTTTTCTAAATTCTTTAAAATCAATAATTCTCGAATAAGCTGAAGCTCCTGCTATAATTAATTTAGGTTTTACTTGAAGTGCTATTTCTCTAACTTTTTGATAATCGATCATTTCCGTTTCGCGAGAAACACCATAACTATAAGAACGAAAAAACTTACCTGAAAAACTAAACTTAGAACCATGCGTTAAATGTCCTCCATCATTCAAAGACATCCCCAAAATAACATCACAAGGCTCTAATAAAGCTTGAAAAACTGCCATATTAGCTTGAGAACCTGAATGAGGTTGAACATTTACAAACTTAACATTAAATAATTTTTTTAATTTTTCAATAGCTATTTTTTCTATTTCATCAATATATTCACAACCATCATAATATCTTTTTTTAGGATAACCTTCTGCATATTTATTTGTTAAAACACTTCCTTGAACTTCTAAAATAGGTTCAGAAACAAAATTTTCGGAAGCAATTAAATTTAAATTTTGTTCTTGTCTTTTTTTTTCTTTAATAATAATTTCAAAAATTTCAGAATGATTTTTTGGATAAAAATTCATTTTTATAACTTCCTCAATATAATTTTGAAAAATTAAAAAATACATTTTAAATTATTCAAAATTTTAATATTTTTAATTTATCTTTGTTTTTCGATTTTATATTTTTATAACAATCTTATTAATTTTAGCAAAAATTAACATTTTTTTATTCTTAAAAATAAAAAAACTTAGTCAAAAAATTAAATATATGACTAAGTTTTTTTTAAAAAAATATTCAAACAATAAAACGGTTTTAAAAAAAGATTTCTTAATAAAATAAAAAATTCCTAACTAATTTTAGTATCTTTTTATTATTATTTTTTATTGTTTTATTCAAAATCAAAAAATAAAATAAATAAGAAAATGAAAAATTTAAAATTAAAAAAGAAAAAAGTTTAATAATTATTTTATTTTAATTTTAAAAAAAATGACTAAATCAAAAAAAATATTCCTAACTTTATAAAAAATATTACTAACTTTATAAAAAAAGTTCCTAACTTTTTTCTTAAAAAAAATAAATTATATATTTTGAAACCAATAAAACGATTAAAATAAAAAAAATAAAAAAACTTATTCACATTTTTTAACATCTACCAATAACAATAATTTAATATTAAAAATAATAAAATTAATTATTTTTTTAAAAATATTTTTAATTACTTAATTAAAAAATATAAAATATTTAAATAAATTAAAAAATATATTTCTTAATTTTTTTCTTTTTTTAAAGTTATAATTTTAATATAAAAAAAATATTTTTAAATTTTATTTAAAACATTATTTTTATATTATTTAAATAAAAATTTAAAAATTACCATAACAAAAGGTTGAATTAAATGAATGCTTCAAAATTAAAAATAGTTTATGATAGTTATGAAAAAGGAAATGTTTCTGATTTTGTTAAAGAATTATCAGAATATAAATTAGAAAAAATTGAAGAATTTAAAAATAATAATAAAAATATTTTTTTAATAACTAAAACAATTAAATTTGGAGAAATTTCAGATAAAACTGAAAATTTTTTAAAAAAATATTCACATTTAGTAATAGGTGTCGCTGTTTCGGGTAATAAAAATTATGGAAAAAATTTTGGAAAAGCAGGAGATTTAATTTCTCAAAAATATAACATCCCTTTGGTAATAAAATTTGAAGGAAAAGGATTCAAAGAAGATATTATATATACAAAAAAATGGTTAAATAATTTTTTAACTCAAGAAAATAAAAATTTTCAAAACAGAATACCCAATTATATAATTCTTAATAATCAAATAATTGATGAAGAAGGAAAAATAAAGGATTTAGAAAAAGATAAAGAAGCATTGAAATCTTATTTCGAAGAAGAAATAAAACCTAAATTAAAAAAATTCCCTACTTTAAAAGAAAAAATAAATTTTTTAATAGAAAATGACTATTATGAAGAAAAATTTTTAAAACAATATAGCTGGGAAGAGATTAAAGAAATTTATAAAATAGCTTATAATCAAAATTTTCGTTTTCCTTCTTTTATAGGTGCTTTTAAATTTTATAATGATTATGCTTTGAAATCACGTGATAAAAAAAATTATTTAGAAACTTATGAAGATCGTTTATCTGTTAACGCTTTATTCCATTCTTATGGTAATTTTGAATTAGCAAAAAAAATTATTAAAAATTTAATTAAACAAAATTTTACCCCTGCCACTCCTACTTTACTTAATACAGGTTTAAAAAAAAGAGGAGAATTTGTTTCTTGTTTTTTATTAGAAGCCGGAGATTCTTTAAATGATATTTCTCGTATTATCGAATTTTCTATGCAACTTTCAAAAATTGGTGGCGGAGTTTCGGTCAATCTTTCTAATTTAAGAGCAAAAGGCGAAACTATAAAAGGTATTAATAATTCATGTAAAGGTATTATCGGGGTCGCTAAATTACTAGATCATGCTTTTAGATATGCAGATCAAATGGGACAACGTTTAGGCGCTGGAGCTATTTATTTAAATGTTTTTCATGCCGATATTGAAGATTTTTTAAATTCTAAAAAATTAAATTCTGATGAAGATGTTCGTCTTAAAACTTTATCTTTGGGAGTTATTATTCCTGATAAAATGATCGAATTAGCTAGAAAAAATGAAAAAATGGCACTTTTTTATCCTCATACTGTTTTTCAAACTTATAATTTGAATTTTGCTGATATTGGAGCAGAAATGGATAAATGGTATGATATTTTATTACAAAACCCTAAAGTAAGAAAAAAATTTATTAATGCGCGATCTTTATTAGAATTAATTGCTCAAATGCAAGGGGAAAGTGGTTATCCTTATTTAATGTTTTGTGATAATGCTAATGCAGTTAATACTCTTGAATCAAAAATTAAATTTTCTAATCTTTGTACAGAAATTTTACAACCTACTGTTACTTCTCATTATGCTCCTTATCATGAAAGAGATAAAGACAAAATTGGAATGGATATTTCATGTAATTTAGCCTCAGGACATATGAGCAATATGATTAAAAATAAAGAAATTAAAGAAACAGTTTTTGCCGCTATGGAAATTATGAATTCAGTATCTAACGAAACACACATTAAACATGTACCGGCCGTTTATAAAGGTAATAAATTAAATAGGAGCGTCGGTTTCGGTATTATGGGTCATCATGGTTTTCTTGCTGAACAAATGATTGAATTTGGTAGTCAAGAAAATATTGAATTAATAGATGTTTTTTTTAATATGGTAAATTATTATTCTATTTTACATTCTTGTTTGAAAGCGAAAAAAACAGGACAAAAATTTTTTCAATTCGAAAAATCTAAATATGCCAACGGCGAATATTTTCAAGATAAAAAAGCTATTTATCCAAAGTTACCTAAAATTAAAAAAATTTTTGAAGGAATAGAAATTCCTTCAGATCAAGATTGGTTAACTTTAAAAGAAAATGTTATTAAATATGGTTTATATAATTCTCATCGTTTAGCAGTTGCTCCTAATGGTTCTATAGGTTATATTATGTCTGCTACTCCATCTTTAACACCAATAAAACAGTTAGTTGAAGAAAGAACTTATGGAAATTCTAAAACTTATTTTCCTGTTCCTGGTTTAGCAGATTATGCTTTTATGTATAAAACAGCTTATAAAATGGATAAATTTAAACTAATAGATGTTATTGCGACAGCTCAAAAACATATTGATCAAGGGATATCATTTGAATTGTGCATTCTTTCTGATGTAACTACTAGAGAATTACAGAGATATTATTTGTATGCTCATCATAAAGGGATAAAAACTCTTTATTATACAAGAACTCAAAAATTAAAAGTTTTTGAATGTATTAGTTGCGGCATTTAATTATTAATTTTAAATTAGTATTATCAGAAAATTTTTAAAATTTTCTGATAATTTTTTTAAAAAAAACTTCTTTTATTATAAATAATTTTTAAAGGTAAATTTAAATGGAAGAAAAAAAATTGTCAAACAATGAAATTTGGGAATATATTTTAAAGGATTTATCTCTTTTATATAACGAAAAAGTTTTTGAAGAAACTTTCTCTAATATTCGATTGCATAAAGTAGAAAATGAAATTTTTTTTATTTTAGTTGAAAACGAATTTATTAAAAATAAAATTTCTCATATTTATTTAGATAAAATAAAAAAAATTTCTAAAAAGTATTTTGAAAAAGAAATATTTTTTAGATTTATTTCTGAAAAAGAAATTAAAAAAGATCTTGAAAAAAATTTTTTAAAAAAAGAAAAAAAGAATATAAATAATAATTATTATCAAAGAAATTTTGATTCTAATTTAGATTCTAATTATACTTTTGATAATTTTGTTTCTGGTTCTAGTAATATTTTTGCTTTTGAAATGGCAAAAAAAATAGCTAATTCAGAAAGAGCAGAAATAAATCCTTTATATATTTTTGGTTCAGTGGGTTTAGGCAAAACTCATTTAATGCAAGCTATAGGAAATCATATTTTAAAAAAGAATCCTAATAAAAAAGTTTTATATATGAAAGCAGATGGATTTATTGAAGATTTTACTAACAAATTAAGAAAAGAAAGAATAGATGAATTTAATCATAAATATAGAAGTGTTGATGTTCTTTTAGTAGATGATATACAGATAATGGCTGAAGCTCATAGAACTCAAATGGAATTTTTTAAACTTTTTGATTATCTTAATTTAAATAAAAAACAAATAGTAATTACTAGTGACAAAAGTGTTTTAGAATTAAATAATATTATGGAAAGATTAACTAATCGTTTTAAAGCAGGATTAGTAGTAGATATTAAAAAACCCGATGCTAAACATCGTCTTGATATTTTAAAAAAAAAATTTGCACTTCAAAAAGATGGCGGTATTCAATTAAAAAAAGAAATTTTAAATTTGATTTCTTCTCATTTTTATGATAATATAAGGGAAATGGAAGGGGCTTTATTTCGTATTTTAAATTATTTTCAAATTTATAATTTAGAAATTAATTTAAAAAATACTAAAGAAGCCTTAGAGCCTTTATTAAAAAATAAAAAAATTTCGTCCAAAGAAGAAATAAATACTGAAAAAATTAAAAATATAATTAGTAAATTTTATAATATTAACATGAGAGATTTAATTGGAAAAAAAAGAAATTCAAAATATACTTTGCCTCGTCATCTTACTATTTATTTTTTAAAAAAAATAAATAATTTATCTTATAAAATGATAAGTTTTATTTTTGATAAAAAATATTCTTCTGTTTTTAAAGCTTATAAAAAAATTGAAAAAAAAATTGAAAAAAATTCAGAGTTACAGAAAGTTATAGAATTAATTTTAAAAAAAATAAATGATTAAAAATTTTTGAAATTATTTTAAGGAAAATAAGAAATTAAAATATGAATTTCGAAATTAAAAAAGAAGTTTTTTTACATTACTTGCTTCAGATTCAAAAAATATTACCTCAAAAAACTTTTTTCCCTATGTATTATTGTATCAAAATGGATTTGAAACAAAATGTTTTGTTTTTAGAAGTAAATAATGATCATATTGTTGTCAAAATAAAAATAGAAGATGAAAGTTTGAAAGTTCAAGAAGAAGGTGTTTTAGTTGTATTAGGCAAAAATTTTGTTGATATTATTAAAAAAATAGATTATTCTTTTATTAAAATAATTTCTGTAGAGGATAAATTTTTAATTCTTAAGACTGACACTTCTCAGTATAAATTAAAAATAATGGATTTAAATAGCTATCCTTTGATTAATTTTGATTTTGATTATCAAAATTTTTTTCAAATAAAAACAGAATTATTTAAGAAAATAATTAAGGAGACAAGTATTATTTCTTCTAAGGATAAACAAAAAAATGTTTTAACAGGTGTTAATTTAATTTATGAATCTCCTTTTTTAACTGTTATAGCTACTGATTCTTTTCGTTTAGCTCAAAAAAAATTAGAATTGAATATAGATTATCATGATTTTAATATTATTATTCCTGGTAAAAGTTTAGAAGAATTAATTAAATTATTAGAACAAAAAAAAGATGATATTGTTCAAATATCTATTACAAAACAAAAATTTTTTTTACAAACAAATTCTTTATTTTTTCAATCATCTCTTTTAGAAGGTAATTATCCTCGATTTCCTTCAATTAAAAAAGAAAATTTAGTTCATTTTTTTAAATTAAATAGAAATAATTTGATTAAAGTTCTAGATAGAGTTTCTTTATTTTTGCCTAAAGAAAAAAATTTTATTGATAATGTTGTAGAATTTAAAATTTCCTCGAATAATAAATTAGAAATTTCTTCAGATAGCGAAGAAATAGGTAATGCTTTGGAAGAATTTGAAATTTTAGAATTTTCTTTTGTTGATGAAATAAGAACTTTTTTTAATGTTAAATATTTAGAGGAAATTTTAAAAATTTTTTCTAGCGAAACAATAACATTTTTTTTCGAAAATCCATCCAAACCTTTCCTTATTATGTGTGAAGAAGATGAGACAATTTTATATCTGATTTTTCCTTTTTATTTTAAATAATTAATGATTATAGGAATTTTTTGTTATGATTAAAAAAAAATTAATAAAAAAAAGAAAAAAAATATATTCTTTGTTTACAACATTTAATTTCAAAGCAAAAATTTATTTTTTATTTTTATTCTTATTAACTTTTTATACATTTGTAATTGATATAATCAAATATGTAAATGAAGAAAATTATTTTGTTGGAAGGTTTTTGTATTATTTCACTATTCAAACAATTTTTTCTATTTTATTGATTTTATTGTCCTTTTTTTTAAAAATAAAAAATAAAAAAAAATATTCTATTTTTATTTTTGTTGTTGCAGTTAACTCTTTATTAACTTTTTTTGTTTTTAATTTATTTTTACATCCTTTTTGGCGCATAGGATCTAATCAGGAAACAAAACAATTAAATATTTTGGTTAAATTTATGACAAAACGTGAAAAAAATTGTTATTGGTTTTTTGATAAAAATTTTATTAGTAGTTTGCAACATATATTTATTCCTTTATTTTATTTTGTCTTTTTTTTCTTTTTTCTTCCTTTTAACTTAGATAAGTTGAAAGAAAAAATTTATACTTTTGTACACCCATTGATTTATTTATTTATCTTTTTTTTAATTTCTTTGTTTTCTAAACAAGCTATTTTGAAATGCGAAAAAAATATAAAATCTTGTTGGCTTCCTTATCCTAATATTCAATGTCCCGTTCATGGTAATGTTTTGTGTGAAAAATCATTTGATTCTCATGTTTACTCTCATATAATAGTTTTTTTGAGAATAGTTGTTTTGACTTTATTTTTTGCTATTTTTTTTCTTTTTATTTTTTATTTAAAAACGAAATTAAATAAAAAAATTATAAAAAAAGGTTGATATATTCAAAAAGAAATATGATTTCTAAAAAAAAAAGATTAATTACAGGAATTAAACCAACAGGAGAGTTAACTTTAGGTAATTATTTAGGAATAATTAAACCTTTAATTTTTTTCCAAAATAAATATCAAAATGAATATGATTTTTATTTTTTTATTGCTGATTTACATGCCTTAACTGATTTTCAAGAACCGAACATATTAAAAAAAACAATACGTCAAACAATATATCTTTGTTTAGCATCAGGGTTAGATTTAAGTAAAATTAATTTATTTATTCAATCAGAAATTCCACAACATACTTATTTAAATTATATAATGGAATCTAATTCTTATTTGGGAGAGTTGAATCGGATGATTCAATTTAAAGAAAAGAAAAATTCTTTAAAAAAATTGAGAACATCTCTTTTAACTTATCCTCTTTTAATGTCTTCTGATATTTTGCTTTATGATGCTGATGTTGTTCTTGTGAATCAAGATCAAAAACAACATTTAGAATTGACTCGTGTTTTAGCCACTCGCTTTAATAATTTATATGGCAATACTTTTGTTGTCCCTCAATTTTTACAATTAGGTTCTATGATTAAATCTTTAACAAAACCTAATAAAAAAATGAGCAAAAGTTCTTTCAAAAATAATTCTGATAACAAAGGTTGTATTTTTCTTTTAGAAGATTTAAATAATATAAGACAAAAAATTTTAAAATCGGTTACTGATTCTGATAATAATATTAAATATGATTTGAATAAAAAACCTGGTTTAAGCAATCTTTTAAATATTTATACTTCTTTAAAGAATTGTGATTTAAATGATACTGTTGAATATTTTAAAAATTTTTCTTATAAAGAATTTAAAGAAAAAATTGCTTCATTATTGGTAGAAGAAATTAGAATTGTTCAAAAGAAATACTATGATTTAGAAAAAAATATTGATCTAGAACAAATTTTAAAAAGAGTAACTCAAAAGGTTAAAATAATAGCCGATAATAAAATAAAAGAAGTTAGACAAAAAATGGGTATAGATATTAGTTCTTAAAATTAATTTTTTGAATTAGTAATTTTTATTTTTATTTTATTATTTTTTAAATTAATTTTTATTTTTGCGATATTTATTAAATTTATTTTTATAAGATATTTTTTTATATAAATTAAAATATTTATAAATTTGATGTAATATTTATTTTGAATATAAAAAAATCTTTTGAGGAAAATTTAAATAAATAAAACTTATTATATAATAATAATGGGTATGCATTTATAAATTACCTTTAGAAAAGATGATAGATATTTTATAATGAAAAAGAAATTTTTAAAAAATAAAATAATTGTTTTTAAAATGTGTATCTTAATATTTGTTATTTTGTTTTTTTTGTTTAATATGTTTTTTATTTCCGCTAATAATGACGAAGAAGGATCTAAAAATAATTCTCAATCCACAATTGAAAAAAATTTTTCTTTAAATGAAGAACATAATAATGAAATTTTATTAATGGAAAAAGATATTTTTCAATTAGAAGAAAAATTAATTTTTTTAATGTCTCAAGAAGGAACTATTACTGAAGTTAAAGAACAAGCTAGTAATTTAATTAATAGTTCTTTTTTTAAACATTTTAAAATTCGTTTAAAAATGTTGAAAATTCAAATTGAAGAACAAAAAATTAATAATAAAAAAACAAATTTAATAGAACAAATAAATATTATTACCCTTGAATTTAATCAAATGAAAAATAAAATAAATGAACTTATAAAAAATTTATTTAAACAAAATATTTCTGAAGAAGAGTTTCAAGCAAAAATTAATTATATTTTAAGTGATAAAGAAGATGATGATGGAATGATACCTTCGAAATATATTATTTTAAGAGAAAATATACTTAGACGTGGATATCAACGAGATAATAGAAATGCTTTACAATTTGAACAAATTTTAGATAATTATAAAAAAGAAATAAATAAGTTGCAATTAGAACAAATATTTCATGAAAATAATTTAGAACAATCGATAAAAGAATTAAATTATATTTTAATAAAAGATATTGAGTCCGAGAAAGAAATGAATATTAAAGAAAACTTAAAATGGGAATCTTTTGTTAAAAATAAATTTGTTAGAAATGATGAATATATAAAGTATCAAAATGAATTAGAAAAATTATATGTTAAAAGACAAGAAATTATTCAATCTGTTGGTAATGCTAAATTTAAAGTAGAAAAAGCTAAAAGCGAGTTAAATTATTATGATGTTGAAATAAAAAAATTACAAAAAGAATATCAAAAAAGAGGGGAACGTTTTGTTGTTTTCTTCGGAAAATTAAGCAATAAATTTAAACATTTAAATAAATTTAAAAAAAATCCAGAATTAGATTTAAAATATATTGAATATCAACTTAAAGAAGCTTATAATATCGTATAAAATAAAAATATAAATTTTGTTAATTTGGTTATTAATATTAAAATATTTTTACAAAAAAATAAAAGAAATTGAATGTATCTTTTTTTTCAATTTCTTTTATTTTTTTGTAAAAATATTTATTTATATATTTCATTTTTTTAATAAAAACTAGTTTTTTAAACTAGTTTTTATTATCATTAAAGATGGAATTATTTACAAATTTTTAAAATAATCTATAATTTTTTATAAAGAAATATATTATATTTATATTGTTTATAATTATTTTTTTAATTTTAATTAAGAATTTTTAGATTGTCTAGTCATTTTAGTTTCTACAGCTACTTTAGCGACAGCTTTAGCTACTATTTCTGTTACTTTTTTGTTAAAAATAGAAGGAATTATATTATTTTCATTTAATTCATTTTCTGGAATAATAGAAGTTAAAGCATAAACAGCAGCTATTTTCATTTCCTCTGTAATTTGAGTCGCTTGAACATCTAAAGCACCTCGGAAAACACCTGGAAACACTAAAAGATTATTAATTTGATTTGGGAAATCTGAACGTCCTGTAGCAACTACTTTAGCATTTCCTTTTTTAGCTTCATCATACATAATTTCAGGAACAGGATTAGCTAAAGCGAATACAATAGAATTATGATTCATAGTAGAAACCATTTCTGAAGTTAAAAGTTTAGGTTTGGACACCCCAATGAAAATATCTTTATTTTTAATAATTTCTTTTAAAGAACCAGATTCATTGTTTTTATTAGTTAATAAAGCCATTTCTTTTTGTGCTTCGTTTAACCAAGTACAATCTTTTTGAATAACACCATTTTTATCTATTAAAATTATATTTTTAGGTTTCATTAAAAGAAGCATTTTAGCAATAGCTATACCAGCAGAACCTGCTCCATTAATAACTATTTCTACATTTTGAATATTTTTTTTAACTACTTTTAAAGCATTTAAAATCCCTGCACTAACAACAATAGCTGTCCCGTGTTGATCATCATGAAAAACAGGAATATCTAATTTTTCTTTTAATTTTTTTTCAATATAAAAACATTCTGGTGCTTTAATATCTTCTAAATTAATTCCACCAAACATTGCAGGTATTTTAGAAATGATATTAATTATTTCATCTGGATCTTGAGAATCAATGCATATAGGAAAAGAATCTATATTAGCGAATGTTTTAAATAAAGCAGATTTACCTTCCATTACTGGAATTGAAGCTAATGCTCCTATATTTCCTAAACCTAAAACAGCTGATCCATTGGTAATAACAGCAACATTATTTCCTTTTGTTGTATACTTATATGCATTTTGTTCATTTTGAGCAATTTTAAGACAAGGTTCAGCAACTCCAGGAGTATAAACTAAAGTTAAATCTTTTAAATTATTAATTGGTAATTTAGTATTTATTTCTAATTTACCTTTTTTTTGTTCATGAACTTTTAAAGCTTCTTCTTTTATATTGAAAGACATTTTCGTTTAAAAAACCCCTACTAATAATAATTTTTAATATATAAAAATTAAATTAATCTATAAAATTATTTTTTGATTATTTAAAAAAAGAAATTATATTTTATTTTCTTTTTTTAAAAAACAACATAAATTAACTCAACATTATTATTATAAATAAATAAATAAATAAATACAAATTTCAAATGCAAACTTCATTTATAATATTTTTTTAATATAGAATTGAAACACCATAAGAGGACTAATATTTTTTGTTATATTATTATTTATTGTTTTATCAAAATAAAAATATTAAAAAATGATAAAATAACATATGCACTTTTATTTTAGTTTTAAAATTGAAATTCGTTAAAAACTCAATTTTAAATTATTTAAGGAAAATAAAATTAAATTATATGAAAACTAAAGATTTTTTAAATCATATTGATCAGTTAGCTATAGAACATGAATTGACTAGAGAACAAATTTTGGAAGCTTTTGAAAAAAGTTTAATTTCTGGTTGTAAAAAAAATTATCAAATTAAAAGTTGTCAATTAATTTTTAATAAAAACTACGAAGAATTATCTTTGTATAAAGAATATTTAGTAGTAGGACCAGATTCAGTAGCTAACGAAGAAAATATTGATGAAAATATTAATATTAAAAAGATGACTTGTGTTAATTTAGAGGAAGCGCAAAAATTAAAAAATAATCCACAAATAGGCGAGATTATTAAAATTAAAGTTGACCCTAAAGAGTTTAATTTTTATGCTAGCAAAGATTTTAAAAATAAATTTAATGAAGAAATAATTAGACATAAAAAAGAAAATATTTATAATATTTTTAAAAAATATGAAAAAAAATTAATTGTTGCCAAAGTAGTTTCTATTAAAAAAAATCTTTATGTTTTAGAATTAGAAAAAGAAGTTCAGACTGTTTTATTAAATAAAGATAAATTAGATAATGATGATTTCGTAGCAGGCGAAAGAATTCAAGTTTATGTTGTTGAAGTTAAACAAACTACTAAAATGCCTAAAATTTTAGTTAGTCGTACTTGCGTTGAATTTGTTCTTGAAATTTTTAAAGAATTTATTCCCGAAGTTCAAGAAGGTATTATTGAAATTATGGGTATTTCTCGTATTCCTTCAACTAGAGTAAAAGTAGGCTTATTTTCTCATAATTCTAATATAGATGCTATAGGTTCTTGTATTGGTTCAAAGAGTTCCAGGATAAAAAATATTATTAATGTTTTAAAAGGTGAAAAAATAGATTTATTTTTATGGAGCGACGAACCAAAAGAACTTATTGCGAATGCTTTACAACCAGCTAAAATTAGTCAAGTTGATATTCTAGATTTAGAGAACAAAAACGCTTCTGTTTTAGTTAATGAAGATCAAATTTCTTTAGCTATTGGTAAATCTGGGAATAATGTTCGATTAGCAGCTCAAGTTATTAAATGGAATATTTCTATTAAAACTACTTAATTTTTAATATATTTTTATTATATTTTGCATTTTTGAAATATTTTTCGAAATAATTATATTCAATTATATATCTATGAGATAAAAAAACCCAAGAAGGAGAGGAAATTCTAAAATATGAATAAAAAACAAGACAATAATAATTTTCATACTGAAGAGATTAAAGTTAAAAGTTATTTATTTAATCCTAAACATAATGTTCAAGATTTAGCTAATATTTTACAAGTTTCTAATATTTTTTTAATTAAAAAATTTATAGAATTAGGCATTAAAACAAATATAAATCAAGTTTTAACTAAAGAAGAAATAGAAATGTTAGGATTAGCTTTAAATATTGAAATTATTTTTGATTCTTCTAAAGATTCTTCTAAAATAGATTCAAACAAGAAAGTAGAAAATCCTAATTTAACTCGCAGAGTACCTATTGTAACTATTATGGGTCATGTAGATCATGGTAAAACTACTTTATTGGATACTATCCGAAAAACTCGTTTAGTGGATAAAGAATTTGGTGGTATCACACAACATATTGGCGCTTATGAAATAAATTATGATAATCAAAAAATTACTTTTATAGATAGTCCTGGCCATGAAGCTTTTTTTCAAATGCGTTCTCGTGGAGCTAAAGTAACTGATATTTGTCTTTTAATAGTTGCTGCTGATGACGGAGTTAAACCACAAACTATTGAATCTGTTAAACATGCTCAAAAAGCTAAAGTCGAAATTATTGTTGTTATTAATAAAGTAGACAAAAATCATAATAAAAAAGAAAGTATTATGACTGATTTATCTAATTTAGGTTTGATTCCTGAAGAATGGGGTGGCACAACATCATATGTTGAAATTTCAGCTTTAAAAAAAGAAGGAATAGATCGATTATTAAAAGTCATTTTACTAATTAGTGAAATGAAAAATATTCAAACTGACTTGACTAAGGTTGCTAAAGGAGTTATTTTGGAAGCTAGTTTAGACAAGAATAAAGGTCCTTCAGCTACTTTACTTACTTCTCAAGGGATTTTAAAACTCGGAGATGTTATAGTTGTAGGCGATAATACTTATGGTAAAATTCGTTCTATTGAAGATGATTTAAAGAATAGTTTTAAAGAGGTTTATCCTTCTCAACCTGTTTTGGTCACAGGATTAGATTCTGTACCTCAAGCAGGAGATCTTTTTGAAGTAGTAGAAAATAAAAAAATAGCGAAACAAATTATTGAAAGTAAACAAAATCTTTTGAAAGAACAAAATAAATTTCTTGATAAAGAAAACAGTCATATGTATAATAATGTTTTAGCGCCTCAAAAAGATAACGAAAATAAGTATTTAAACATTATTTTAAAAGCTGATACTCAAGGTAGTTTAGAAGCTATTGTTGAATCTTTAGAAAAATTAAGCGTTCAAGATATTAAAGTAAATATTTTGAAATTTTCAGTTGGAACAGTTACTCTTAATGATATTGATTTTGCTAAACTTTTTAATTCTTGTTTAATTAATTTTAATACATCTGTTAGCAATTCTGTAGTTAATGCTGCTAAAAATCTTAACGTTGATATGACAACTTATAATATTCTTTATAAAATGATTGATGATATAAAAGATAAATTGAAAAAATTAGTAGAGCCTGTTTTAGAAGAAAAAGTTACTGGTAAAGCTAAAATTCAAAAAATCTTTTCTATAAGTTCTATAGGCACTATTGCAGGTTGTTATGTTATTGAAGGAACAGTTTTTAATAATTCTATAGCAAAAGTTATTAGAAATGATAAAGTTATTTTTAAAGGTAAAATTGTTTCCTTGAAACATTTAAAAAATAATATTTCTAGTTCTTCTCAAGGACACGAATGTGGTATTTTATTAGATGATTTTAATGATTTTCAAATTGATGATATAATAGAATCATCTAAAATAGAGAAAGTGAAAATTTGAAATGAATAATATGGTTATTAAAAGAAGGGCTAATGTCATTCATAAATTGTTAGTTGATATCATTAATGATGTTATTAAAAATGATAGTTTAGGTTATATTAGTTTAACTGGTGTTGATTTATCCAATGATTTATCTTTTTGTAATGTTTTTTATACTATTTTGAATGATAAATCTGAATTTTTAGATTTAGCTCAAAAACTTTTAGAAGAAAATAAAAAAGAAATCCGTTTAAAATTAGCTAGTCAAATCAGAGATATTAAAAAAATTCCTGATTTAATATTTAAATACGATGAATCTTTAACTTATGGTAAAAAAATTGATAAACTTTTAGATAATATTAAAAAATAATGAAAATAATAAAAAAAGGTAAATTAGTAAATTTATCTTTTTTTATTTTATAATTCGAAAACATTTACAAATTATATAAAAGGTCCCATAAAATAATATATGTTGTATGCAGAAGTCATAGTTGATAATAAAATTCCTCATTTAACAGAATATTTTGATTATTTGATACCTCAAGAGTGGAAAAAGATAATTAAAAAAGGAATGAGAGTTATTGTTCCTTTCGGTTCCAAGAATACTTATCGTTTAGGATATATTTTAAAACTTAAAGAAGAAAGTTTGTTTGAAAAAAAAGCAAAAGCTATTGTAGAAATTTTAGATAAAGTTCCTTTTTTGAATGAAGAACTTTTTTTAATGGCCGAAGAAATTTTAAAAATCCCTTTTATTAATACTTCTTTAGCATATAATGTCATTATACCTAGAAGTTTTTTAAGCACTTATATGAGACAAATTACAATTTTGCAAGAAAAAGAATTACCTTCACAAATTCAAGAATATTTAGTTAAAAAAAAAGGATTTTTAACTTTAAAAGATAATTTTCTTTCAAAAGATAAATTATTAGAATTACAAAAAAGAAAAATTATTGATTCAAAGATTATAATTTTTAAAAAAGATTATCGCCCTAAACTTTTAAATTTTTATTATTTAAATCCTTGTTTGACAGAAATACCAAATCTTAAATTAACTACTAAACAACAAAAAATTATTCAAAGTTTAAAAGGTTCCATCACTAATAATAAAATTTATTTTTATTCCAAAGAAGATATTTGTAAATTTTTGTCTTCAGTTATGTTAAAAAAATTTGTAGAACAAAAAATTATTTTAATTCAAAAAAAAGAAGTTTTTCGAAAGCCAAAAGAAATAAATTTAAATTTAGTTAATTCTTTTGTTTTAAATAAAAAACAAGATTATGTTTATAAACAAATTTGTTGGGATAGTTATAATAATTATTTATTATATTATGATCAATATGAAGATAAGATAGCAATATATTTAAAATTAATTCAAACTGCTTTACAAAAACAAAAGCAAGTTTTAATTTTGGTAGCAGAAATAATTTTGATCATTTCTTTAAAAGAACAAATTCAAAAATATTTCCCTAACATTGAATTAACTATTTTAAAAAATGAGTCTGGTTTAATAAAACATTATCAAAAAAATCAAGATATCCAATACCAAAAAATTTTTATTGTTATAGGGACTAAAAAAGCTATTTTCGCTCCTTTACAAAAGATAGGAGTTCTTATTATTGATGAAGAAAATGATGAGTCTTTAATTGAAAAAGATAAAACTCCTAATTATGATGCTAAAGAATTAGCATATATTCGTGCTAAATACCACAATATTCCTTTGATTTTTTTTACAACAATGCCTTCAATGGATAGTTATTTAGGCATAAAACAGAAACAAATTATTTTTTTTGATTTAACAAAAAAAAATAAAAAGATGATGCAATTAATTGATATGAAACAAGAATTAAAACAAGGTAATTTATCTCCTTTATCTTCTGTTTTATTAGAGAAATTAATGAAAAATATAAAAGAAAAGAAAAAAACTATTTTATTTATTAATATTTTAGGTTTTGCTCCTTTTGTTTTGTGTCGTTTTTGCGGTTATGTCCCGAAATGTGATAAATGCCGTCAAAATTTAGTTTTTTTTCATCAAAGTTATATTTTCAAATGTACTTTTTGTCATTATAATCGACCGTTTAGTTCTAAATGTCCTTGTTGTTCTAATTCTTTATTAAAAAATGTTACTTTAGGCATCGAATATATTTTAATTTTTTTAAAAAAACAAATACCTTCCGTGAATTTAGCAATTATAGATTCTAATTCTGTTCAAACATTATCTCAATATCAAAATATTTTAAAAAAATTAGATAATAATGAAATTGATCTTTTATTAGGAACAGAAATGGTTGCTAAAAATTTAAAATTACCTTCTATTGAAACAGTAGGAATTTTGATGGTAGATGCTCTTTTGAATATTCCTCATTTTAAGGCAACAGAAAAAACTTTTCAATTACTAATGAAAATGTCTAATTATCTTTCTGATGAAGGAGAAATGATTGTTCAGGGTTATAATATACAACATTATACTCTTCAAAAAGGACAATATTATGATATTTTTTCTTTTTTAGAACAAAGTTTAAAAGAAAGAAAATTAACTAATAATCCCCCTTTTGCTTTTTATAGTAAAATATTAATTTCTCACAAAAATTATTTAAAAGTTTCATCTATTGCTTTAAAAATAAAAGAAAATTTAGAAAATCATTTGTGTTATAAAATCAAAATTTTAGGCCCCACTTATCCTTTAATTTTTTATAAAAATAAAAATTATAGGGTTTTGTTGACTTTAAAATATAATGATTGGCCTTTAGATTTAAATTTTATCATTGAGCAAAATTTAAACGAAGATGCTTTACTGTTATTTGATCGTTTTGCAGCCGTAATTTAATTATGTTTATTTTTATTATCATTTAGAATGATAAAATTTAAATTTTTTGAAACATTGAAATTTGTAATGTTATTGTTAAAAATAGAAATAGAATATCTTGATAGAGGTTTTTTTATACAGGGTATTAGCGAACATTTCTTAAAATGACATATTATCATTTTTAAAATAAAACAGTTTAATAACTTATGAATTTCGAGTATTGATTGTTTTTTTAATTTATGAAAAAATATAAATTATGGGAAATTGAGTTTTTTTAAAAAGTTTTATATAATAAATAAGGTAATGTTATAAATGCCGATCAAATTAAATGAAAGAGGGTGTTATATTAAATACAGAAATATATATACAAAAACATGTTTATTTAGATTGTCGTAATATATTTGTAAATAAATTCATTATTTGATTTTGGATTCGTGTTTTAATAAAAAAAGAAAAATTATAATCACCTTATTAAATAACTATTAATTTTGAAATTTTTATTTATTTTTATGATTTTTTGTTTAAGAAAATTATAGATAGTCAAGAATCTTGGTTAGAAATAAAATAACAAAAATTTTTTATTCTTTAATCGAAAAAAATGAATAATTAAATTAAGATGTTGACGAGATATTTTTTGTAAACATAATATTAAATTAGTTTATTAAACGGAAAGAAATTTTATTTTTTAATTATTTTTTATTTTACTTTTATTAAGAAGGCATCTAAAATATTTTAGATTTTATTTTATGATAAATGCTTTTTTATAATTTTTTATTTATTTTAATAAAAACATAATTTATTTATTTTTTGGGATTTGGAGCAAAATAAATAAGGAAGGTTATAAATTATTTTATATGTTAAAAATAACATCTGCTTCTGAAAAACCAAATGCATTTAATTCTCAATTTAAAAAAGAGCGACCTATTTGGATAAGTTTAATTATTTTAGCTTTCCCCGTTGCTTTGTTTTTATTATTTCAACATTTAGGTTCTAGTATAGATTATTATATTGTAGGAGATGCTGCAAAACAAAATGCTGGTATATTAAATTCTGTCATTTCTTATATGAAACAAATTAAAAAAGTGCTCCAAAGTATTGCTGTATCTTTAGCTGGAGCCGGTATTATTTTTGTCGCTAGAGAATATAAACAAAAAAATTATAAAAAAGCTAGACAATACGCTACTTTATCTTTTATTATTGCTGTTTTAGGATCATTCGGTATTTTTTTTATTTTTTATTTAGGTGCTTGTTTACCTTCTCATTTGGGAGATATTTTTTTAAAAAGAGATTATCATTCTGATGGAGGATTTACATATTATACTATTTCTTTATTAAGTTTTGTTTTTATTACTATAAATTCTGTTTTTATTGGTTTAGAAAAATCTAAAAATAAAAATACTTTTGTTTTGTTTTTGAATATTTTAAATATTATTTCAAAGATTATTTTTACTTTTTTATATAAACATATTCACAGAGAGAACATTACGCTTATTCATTTAGCTTGGACTGATTTTTTATCTAATTTTATTATTTCTCTTATTGTTTTTTATTTAATGTTCCAACCTAAAAATGATTTTCGACTTCAATTCGACAAATTAATTTTTCCTAAAGACATTATTAAAAATATTTTAAAATTATCAGGTGTTTTAGTTATAGGAAAAACAACTTATGAAATTGGTAAAAAATTTGTTAATGATATGGTTACAAGCTATTATGGCAAAGAAATGATAACTATAATAGGCTTTGTATCAGTTGTTAACGGTATTATTTTTTCTATTTCTCAATCTTTTGAAGATGCCGAAATAGTAATGGTTTCGCAGAGGACATCACAGGAGAAAAATCAAAAAACTTTAAAAATTTTTAAAAATGTTTTTGTTATTACTTTAATTATCGGTATTATTGGTATTTTAGTTAATACATTTTATGGAACAGATTTGTTGAAATTTTTAACAAAATCAGATAACCAAGAACAATTATCGTTTTTTAGACAAGTTTTATTTTTTGAACAAATGTCTTTATTTACTTCTATTTGGGCTTCTATGATGATGTTTTATATCATGTCTTACAAAAAGAAAGCTTATATTGTATTTTGGTTAAATATTTTAAGGATTATAACAAGAATGTTTTGTATTTGGTTTTTTCATCATGTATTTTATTCTTCAACAATAATAAATAATTATGTCAAAATTGGTTTAAGCACTTGTATTAGTAATATAATTGTCTTATTAGTTACTATTATTTTATTTCTTTCTTTTATTAAGAAACAAAAGAAAATAGAATGGGATCAAAAATAATTAAATATAATTTAAAAAGTATTATTTTATAACGAAATAATTTAATTAATAAAGGTATTTTAATAATGAAATTTAAATTAGATATACAAGGTATAAAAAATTTTTTAGATTGGGATAAAGAAAGTTCTTTAATAAAATCTCAAATTCTAAAAATACACGACCAATTACATAAAGATAATGATCTAAAAAATAAATATTTAGGTTGGTTAACTTTGCCTTTAGATCAAAATACTATTTCGAATATAAAACAAATTCAAAAATTAAGAAAATTAAATGAAGATTTAGAAGTTTTAGTAGTTATAGGAATTGGAGGTTCTTATTTAGGTGCTAAAGCAGGTATAGAATTTCTTAAAACTCCTTTTAAGAAAACTAAAACAGAAATTATTTTTGCTGGATATCAAGTCTCAGGGGATTATTTAACTAATTTAATTTGTTATTTAAAAAATAAAAAATGGGCTATCAATGTAATTTCTAAATCAGGAACAACTTTAGAACCTTCTTTAACTTTTAGGATTTTAAAACAAGAAATCGAAAAGAAATACGGTAAAGAAAAAGCGAAAAAAAATATTTTTGTTACTACTGATGCTACAAAAGGTATTTTATTGAATATCGCTCAAAAAGAGGGTTATGAAACATTTTTTTTACCGAATTCTATTGGAGGTCGTTTTAGCGTTTTAACTCCTGTAGGTTTATTACCTTTTATTTTTGCTGATTTAGATGCAGAAGCTATTTTAAAAGGGGCTTTGCAAGCTTATCAAGATACTTTAACTAATGATTTTAATAATAATTTAGCTTATCAATATGCAGCAGCGAGATATTTAATGTTTACTAAATTAAATAAAAAAATAGAATTATTTGTTAGTTACGAACCTCATTTATCATCTTTTGCTGAATGGTGGAAACAATTATTTGCAGAAACAGAAGGAAAAGAAGGTAAAGGGCTTTTTGTTAGTTCAGTGAATAATTCTACAGATTTACATTCTTTAGGTCAATTTATTCAAGAAGGTCCAAGAATGATGTTTGAAACAATTTTGAATATTAGTAGTATAAAAGATGATTGTTCAATTCCTCTTATTGATAAAGATTTAGATAAGTTAAATTATTTATCAGGGAGAACTTTTTCTGATATAAATCAAACAATTTTAAGAGCTACTAAAGAAGCACATATAGAAGGGGGAGTCCCTAATATAGAAATTTTTATTCCTCGTTTAGATGAGTATTCTTTAGGTTATCTTATTTATTTTTTTCAAAAATCTTGTGCTATGTCTGGTTATTTAATAGGTATTAATCCTTTTGATCAACCAGGGGTTGAATTTTATAAACAAAAAATGTTTTCTCTTTTAAAAAATAAAACTCACTGGTTCTAACTATTGTAATTTTTTTAAGTAAATAAATTTTTTATATCTAAAGACTGACTTTTATAAGTTAATCTTTTTTCAAATAAAATATTAACGAAATAAAAAATAAATTATTTAAATTTTTAATATTTTTCAAGAAATAATATTATTTTATTATTTTTAAAATTAATACACCTTTAGCTCTTATTATTGAAATTAATGGCGTGTTGAATTTTAGATATTTAACTTTGAAATTAAATTCTCAACAGTTAGAAGAATCTTATGCATCAAACAAGTATTACAGAAGTTAAACAAAACCAAGAAGATTCAAAAAAATCAGAACCTAAACCATTTTATCGTCTCTAAATCAAGATAAGGATCCTACTAAAGTAAAAGGTTATGCTGAATCCGTACATATTCTCTATTATATTTCTTTTCAACGATAATTTTCTTTTTGACCTCTTTATAAGTGATGTATGGAGCTAAAAAACATTTTTGATAAGCTTCTCTTTTCCTTATTGACGTAATAAATCATCGATATATTTACAAGTTTTAACATAAAGAGGCAAAATATATCTAATTTCGTATATAATATTTTCTTCTTTAAGTTGTTTTCCTTAAGACTTCGCTTCGTTTTTGACCTGTTTCATCTTTATCTAGGGTTATAATTACCTTAATTTTTTCTTTTTTGAGAATTTCTAGTTGAGATTGAGAAAGTAGCTGAGTGACATAAATTAGACCGAACACGTTTTTAATCTCATTTTGTCAACAACTAATGACATCAAAAAAACCTTCATGAATAATAATGGTTTTTTTGTTTAATAAAAGGTAAAGCTTCAAAAAAACGATAACTGAAATGAAAAGGTCGGAGTTTGACTAAAATTAGTTAAAGTTTGATATTTGGGTCGGAAATAAGAAACTTCGCGGAAATGGTTTTGATAAAAATGAAAAGTTTGATGATAACCATTTTCAATGGGGATAATAATTGAACCATGGAAAGTATCATGATAATATTTTTTTCTTTGTTGACTGGTTTTTGCTTTGATAAAATCATATTCTAATAAATTGATCTATATTAATATTTTTTTTTGACAGTAATTTATTAGACGAAAAGATAAAGGTTTATCATATAAGGGGGGTAACCAAGTTTAAATTCTTTAATAGTTTCTAAAGTGAGTTTTCTTTTTTGAGTTAAATAAGTTAATCCTGGTTGGTTTTTCGTTATATTTCGGTTAGAAATTAACAAATAATGATAATAATCTCTAATTTGGTTGAATAAGGGTGAGTTTTTTTAAATAAAGGGGTTGGATGACGAATTTAGGGGTTGAATTTTGTTGCTTGATTAAGGTCTTAAATTCTTGGGTTGGCATAAAGTTATTAATGTTTTGAAGAAGAAAAGACCTTGTTTTAAGGTCTTTTCTTCTTAATTTTTTTCGTTTTCCAAGTAACGGAAGGTGGTCCCATCTTAGGTTTGATGGTTTTAATTTTCCCATTATGGTAATAAAAATAAAGATTACCGTTTTTACATTTTTTCTTAATAACAATAACCATTATCTTTCTCCTAGATATTTCATCATTTTTTGAATATTAGACGGAATAGAATCACTTCCGTTTAAGATTAATTTTTTCATGCCGCTAGCGTAATGAGTGAGATAATAATTATATCCTTGGTGAACAGTTTGAAAATAAGTTAATGATTGTCTTTCAATGAGATCTCTTTGATGGTTTTTTTGTTTTTTCTTTCTATTTCTTCCGATAAGAGGGTCAATATCTAAATAAATTAATAAATCAGGTTTTCTTAAGATAGTTTTATGATTCAGCTGAAAGATCTTTTTTAAAGGTAATAGTTTTTTCTTTTCCTTAGAAAAGGGAAATAATTGGTAAGCATAAGTAGAGGGTAACCAACGGTCTAAGATAATTAATTGGTTATTTTTAAATAATTCCGCTTGAATTTGAGCCATATTAGCTAGACTTAAATAAAAACGAGTGAGGTAATCTACTTTTTGAAAATTTAAAAATAAACCTCTAATTTCCTTCCCAAGAGAACTACTCCCTAAGTCTTGTTTGGGCATAAAAAAAGACCTTCGATTTGAAGGTCTA
>NZ_JANHJP010000047.1 GCF_028595955.1 Columbia Basin potato purple top phytoplasma | reverse complement strand
AAGATGGGGGAGAAATAATAAAATAATCGTTAATAAACCTAAGTTTAACCATTGATTTTGATAAGTAAAGAAATAATCGCTTATAGTTTTAATCATGTTATTTAACTTAGTTAACCAAGTATTAATTAAATTCCACATGATTGGGTTGCTTCGTGGTTAAATGTTGATAAAATTGAACCACTATTCCTTTTTTTAATTGGTGAATACTTAGTTTTACGGTGAAAAGATATAGTTTGATAACGTAATAAACGATGATAATGGGAAGAAATGAAAGTAAGGTGACGATGAAAAAGATGAAATTACTAGGTAAAGATGAAAAGATTTTTTTAATTAACATAATTTTTGGTTTCCTTTCCAATTGTTGAGTTGTGTTGTTAAATAAAAAAAGACCCT
>NZ_JANHJP010000046.1 GCF_028595955.1 Columbia Basin potato purple top phytoplasma | reverse complement strand
TTATTATTTTAAATTGATTTTGTAATTTAAACATTAAAAAAATCTCCTTTTTATTTTTATTTCTTTAAATTTAACATATTGGAAATTGTTAAATTTTATTACCAATCAGAGCTGGTTCTTTTATTATTTTCGGCTTCTTTTGTTTTATCGTTATTTTGTTTATCTTGATAAAGAGATAAAGTTTTGCGGACAGGATTGAAGTGAAGGTGGAAATTAGTTAATTCAAAATTAGAGTCGGAAACATGTGCGCGTCCAAGGTAGTAGTCTTTGTCTTTTTCTATCAAGTCTTTTGGGCCCTCGTATTTAACGATTAAAAAATTACCGCCTGAGTTTTCTTTGAATTGTTTTTCTAAGTTGACATATACAAATAATTGACTATCAATTTTTTTGTCGAAACTAGAATATTCAA
>NZ_JANHJP010000045.1 GCF_028595955.1 Columbia Basin potato purple top phytoplasma | reverse complement strand
CTCAATTTGACGTTATCCCTTAAACTCTGCAAACTATAGTCCGCCGTATAGATTTTTTAATGGACCTTATGAGCATATTTAGATTTATCAAGTTATAACTTATTCTTTTCATAAAGTATAGTTTTTTATATTAAAAACAAACATTTCAAGATACTTAACATTAGAAACAAATTTAAGGCACAAAATAAAAGATGGAATTATTATTTGATATTACACCTTAATACAAATATTGTAACACATTGATTCTTTCTGTTATTGACATTCTAAATCAAGTATATGCTTAGAGAAAATGTTAAATACCTCACTCATTGAAAGAATTTACTTCTGGATGCCCATGAATAATTGATATAAAAACCAATGACACGAATACATGCACCTTATATAGCTGGTTATTAGTTATCAACGCAAAGTTAATGTTGAGATTTAGTCAA
>NZ_JANHJP010000044.1 GCF_028595955.1 Columbia Basin potato purple top phytoplasma | reverse complement strand
ATTTTTGCCTTCTCAATTTGACGTTGTTTCTTAAACTCTGCCAACTATAGTCCGCCGTATAGATTTTTTAGTAGAACTTATGAGCATATTTAGATTTATCAAGTTACAACTTATTCTTTTCTTAAAATATAGTTTTTCATATTAAAAACAAACATTTTAAGATACTTAACATCAGCAGCAAATTTAAGCTAAGGCACAAAATAAAAGATGGAATTATTATTTGATATTACACCTTAATACAAATATTGTAACACATCAATTCTTTCAGTTATTGACATTCCAAATCAAGTATATGCTTAGAGAGAATATTAAATACCTATCTCATAGAAAGAATTTACTTCTGGATCCCCATGAACAATTGATACATAAAAGCCAATGACACGAATAGGTGCACCTTATATATCTGGTTATCAGTAAATCAATGCAAAGTA
>NZ_JANHJP010000043.1 GCF_028595955.1 Columbia Basin potato purple top phytoplasma | reverse complement strand
ATTTTTGCCTTCTGAATTTGATGTTGTTTCTTAAACTTTGCCAACTTTATTCAGTAGTATAGATTTTTTAGTGGAACTTATGAGCATATTTAGATTTATCAAGTTACAACTTATTCTTTTCATAAAATATATTTTTTTATACTAAAGACAAACATTTTAAGATACTTAACATTAACAACAAATTTAAGTTAAGGCACAAAATAAAAGATGGAATTATTATTTGATATTACACCCTTAATACACATATTGTAGCACATTGATTCTTTCTGTTATTGACATTCCAAATCCAAGATATGCTTAGAAAATGTTAAATACCTCTCTCATAGAATGAATTTAGTTGTGGATCCCCATGAATAATAGATATATAAGAACCAATGACACGAATAGATGCACCTTATATAGCTGGTTATCAGTTAATCAAAGCAAAGTTAACCTTGAGATTTAGC
>NZ_JANHJP010000042.1 GCF_028595955.1 Columbia Basin potato purple top phytoplasma | reverse complement strand
CAATTTTTGCCTTCTCAATTTCGCGTTGTTTCTTAAACTCTGCCAACTATACTCCGCCGTATAGATTTTTTAGTGGAACTTATGAGCATATTTAGATTTATCAAGTTACAACTAATTCTTTTCATAAAATATAGTTTTTTATATTAAAGACAAATATTTCCAGATACCTAACATTAGCAACAAATTTAAGTTAAGGCACAAAATAAAAGATGGAATTATTATTTGATATTAAACCTTAGTACAAATATTGTAACACATTGATTCTTTTTGTTATTAACATTCCAAATCAAGTATATGCTTAGAGAAATGTTAAATACCTCTCTCATAGAAAGAATTTACTTGTGGATCCCTATGAATAATTGATATACAAAAGCTAATGACACGAATAGATGTACCTTATATAGCTGGTTATCAGTTAATCAACGCAGAGTTAACCTTGAGATTTA
>NZ_JANHJP010000041.1 GCF_028595955.1 Columbia Basin potato purple top phytoplasma | reverse complement strand
GCTAAATCTCAAGGTTAACTTTGCGTTAATTAATTGGTAACCAGCTATACAGGGTGCATCAATTCCTGTCATTGGTTTTTATATATCAATTACTCATAGGGATCCACAAGTAAATTCTTTCTATGAGAGAGGTATTTAAAATTTTCTCTAATCATATACTTCATTTAGAATGTCAATAACAGAAAGAGTCAATGTGTTACAATATTTGTATTAAGGTGTAATATCAAATAATAATTCCGTCTTTTATTTTGTGCCTTAACTTAAATTTGTTGCTAATGTAAAGTATCTTGGAATGTTTGTCTTTAGTATAAAAAACTGTATTTTATGAAAAGAATAAGTTGTAACTTGATAAATCTAAATATGCTCATAACTTCCGCTAAATAATCTATACGGCAGACTATAGTTGGCAGAGTTTAAGAAACAACGTCAAATTCCGAAGGCAAAAAATG
>NZ_JANHJP010000040.1 GCF_028595955.1 Columbia Basin potato purple top phytoplasma | reverse complement strand
CTTTGCCTTTTGAATTTGACGTTGTTTCTTAAACTTTACTAACTATAGTCCCCCGTATAGATTTTTTAGTGGAACTTATAAGCATATTTAGATTTATCAAGTTAAAACTTATTCTTTTCATAAAATATAGTTTTTTATACTAAAGACAAACATTTTAAGATACTTAATACTAGCAACAAATTTAAGTTAAGGCATAAAATAAAAGATGGAATTATTATTTGATATTACACCTAAATACAAATATTGTAACACATTGATTCTTTCTGTTATTAACATTCCAAATCAAGTATATGCTTAGAGAAAATGTTAAATACCTCTCACATAGAAAGAATTTACTTGTGGATCCCCATGAATTATTGATATGTAAAAACCAATGACACGAATAGATGCATCTTATATAGCAGGTTATTAGTTAATCAAAGTTAACCTTGAGATTTAGCCAAAGTACAAA
>NZ_JANHJP010000039.1 GCF_028595955.1 Columbia Basin potato purple top phytoplasma | reverse complement strand
ATTTTTGCCTTCTCAATTTGACGTTGTTTCTTAAACTCTGCCAACTATAGTCCGCCGTATAGATTTTTTAGTGAAACTTATGAGCATATTTAGATTTATCAAGTTACAACTTATTCTTTTCTTAAAATATAGTTTTTTATACTTATGACAAACCTTTCAATATACTTAACAATAGCAACAAATTTAAGTGAAGTCACAAAATAAAAGATGGAATTAATATTTGATATTACACCTTAATACAAATATTGTAACACATTGATTCTTTCTATTATTGACATTCTAAATCAAGTATATGCTTAGAGAAAATGTTAATACCTCACTCATTGAAAGAATTTACTTGTGGATCCCCATGAATAATTGATATATAAAAACCAATGACACGAATAGATGCACCTTATATAGCTGGTTATTAGTTATCAACGCAAAGTTAACCTTGAGATTTAGCCAAAGT
>NZ_JANHJP010000003.1 GCF_028595955.1 Columbia Basin potato purple top phytoplasma | reverse complement strand
AATAGGTTCTGCTTAAAAAGTTCTTTGAAAAGTAGATAAACATGCTTTAAAATTTTCATAAAGTTGAAGGAAGTAAGGGCATATAGTGGATGCCTTGGCACTAAGAGCTGATGAAGGACGCAATTAACGGCGATACACCATGGGGAGTTGTAAATAAATGGAGATCCATGGGTTTCCGAATGGGGCAACCTACTACAATAAACTTGTAGTTTTTTGATTTCGATCAAAAAGGAAACGCAGTGAACTGAAATATCTAAGTAACTGCAGGAAAAGAAAGTAATAACGATTCCGCTAGTAGTGACGAGCGAACGCGGATCAGCCTTGGATACTATTACTAGTTACAAAATAAAAAGTTATTTGAAGTTTTTGGAAAGAAACACCAAAGAAGGTGATAGTCCTGTAAAAAGAAACTTTTTATCTAGAGTATCCTAAAAAGTACGGCGAGACACGAGAAATCTTGTTGGAAGAAATCGGGAGGACCATCTCCCAAGGCTAAATACTCCTTAGTGACCGATAGTGAACTAGTACCGTGAGGGAAAGGTGAAAAGAACCCCGGGAGGGGAGTGAAATAGATCCTGAAACTGTATGCCTACAATTAGTCAGAGCTCGTTAATGAGTGATGGCTTGCCTTTTGCAGAATGAACCGGCGAGTTATGATATAGAGCAAGGTTAAGTTTGAAGGAACGGAGCCGTAGCGAAAGCGAGTCTTAAAAGGGCGTTGAGTTGTATGTCATAGACCCGAAACTGAAGTGAGCTAGCCATGAGCAGGTTGAAGTGTGGTTGACCCTACATGGAGGACCGAACCAGGACACGTTGAAAAGTGTTTGGATGACTTGTGGCTAGGGGTGAAATTCCAATCGAACTCAGAGATAGCTGGTTCTCCCCGAAATAGCTTTAAGGCTAGCGTTGATTCATAGTTTTCATGAAGGTAGAGCACTAGATGAGTGATGGCTCCACCTCGGGGTACTGATCTCAATTAAACTCCGAATGTCATGAAAAACCATCAGCAGTCAGACTACGGGTGATAAGGTCCGTGGTCAAAAGGGAAAGAGCCCAGACCGTCAGCTAAGGTCCCTAAATTAATGTTAAGTGGAAAAGGAAGTAAAGACGTTAAAACAGCTAGGAAGTTGGCTTAGAAGCAGCCATCTTTTAAAGAGTGCGTAATAGCTCACTAGTCTAATGACTTTGCACCGAAAATTTATCGGGGCTCAAACATTATACCGAAGCTACGGATACTAACTTAGGTTAGATATGGTAGGGGAAGCGTTCTGATGTCAGTGAAGCCATAGCGGAAGCAGTGGTGGAGAAATCAGAAGTGAGAATGCCGGTGTAAGTAACGAAAAGATAGGTGAGAATCCTATCCGTCGAAAACCCAAGGTTTCCAGGGGCAGGTTCGTCCGCCCTGGGTTAGTCAGGTCCTAAGGCGAGGTAGAAATACGTAGTCGATGGAAAGCAGGCGAAGATTCCTGCACTAAAAAAACAACTGATGGAGGGACAAAGAAGGCTAGGCATGCCCTTTATATGGATTAGGGTAGAAAGATCGAGTTTGAGAAGACAGGCAAATCCGTTTTCTTATTCCAAAAAATGAGATCTGAAAGTAAAATGACCGACGTCAAACTTTCAAGAAAAGCTTCTAGGGTTAATTGTTTTTTTACCTGTACCGTAAACCGACACAGGTGGGATGGTAGAGTATACTAAGACGCGCGAGAAAACTCTTGTTAAGGAACTCGGCAAAATTGCTCCGTAACTTAGGGATAAGGAGAGCTTTTATATCAAAAGTAAAAGCCACAGAAAAGAAGCCCAAGCGACTGTTTATCAAAAACATAGGTCTCTGCTAAACCGTGAGGTGATGTATAGGGGCTGATGCCTGCCCGGTGCTGGAAGATTAAAAGGAGATGTTAGGGTCAAACCGAAGCTTCGAATTGAAGTCCCAGTGAACGGCGGCCGTAACTATAACGGTCCTAAGGTAGCGAAATTCCTTGTCGGGTAAATTCCGACCCGCACGAAAGGCATAACGATTTGGGCGCTGTCTCAACAAGAGTCTCGGTGAAATCAAACTATCGGTGAAAATGCCGATTACCCGCGACAGGACGAAAAGACCCCATGGAGCTTTACTGTAGCTTAATATTGAATGTGAGAAATTGATGTACAGAATAGGTGGGAGACAGAGAACTTTAGACGCCAGTTTAAAGGGAGTCACCTTTGGGATACCACTCTTTAATTTTTTATGTTCTAACCTGCGTGAGTGTATCACGAGGGACAGTGTTTGGTGGGCAGTTTGACTGGGGCGGTCGCCTCCTAAAGAGTAACGGAGGCGTTCATAAGGTTCCCTCAAAATGGTCGGAAATCATTTAGAGAGCGTAAAGGCATAAGGGAGCTTGACTGCGAGACCTACAAGTCGAGCAGAGACGAAAGTCGGACTTAGTGATCTTACGATACCGCATGGAAGGGTCGTAACTCAACGGATAAAAGCTACCCTGGGGATAACAGGCTTATCGCTTCCGAGCGTTCACAGCGACGAAGCGGTTTGGCACCTCGATGTCGGCTCATCGCATCCTGGAGCTGGAGAAGGTTCCAAGGGTTGGGCTGTTCGCCCATTAAAGCGGAACGCGAGCTGGGTTCAGAACGTCGTGAGACAGTTCGGTCTCTATCCGTCGTGGGCGTTGGAAATTTGAAAAGAGCTGTCCCTAGTATGAGAAGACCGGGATGGATATACCGCTGGTGTTTCAGTTGGTTCGCCAGAGCCACAGCTGAGTAGCTATGTATAGAAAGGATAAACACTGAAAGCATCTAAGTGTGAAGCCTCCTTTAAGATGAGATTTCCCTATGAGATCCCTGAAAGACTATCAGGTTGATAGGCTAGAGGTGTAAGAAGAGTGATCTTTTAAGCTGACTAGTACTAATAGATCCATTGACTTTGATTTTAAGAAAAATAATAATGAGTTATGTTTATCTAGTTTTGAGAGAAACTTTCTAATTTTGAAAGGATCTTGGTGATTTATGAAAGGGGAAACACCTGTTACCATTCCGAATACAGCAGTTAAGTCCTTTCAACCCGACAATAGTTTTTGGTTTCAAAAGCGAAAATAGGATTTGCCAAGATTTCTTTAGAGGATTAGCTCAGTTGGGAGAGCGTCTGCCTTACAAGCAGAAAGTCGGGGGTTCAAGTCCCTCATCCTCTACCATGTTTTTCTTTTTATGAGATGAATTGCCTATATAGCTCAGTTGGTAGAGCATCTGACTGTTAATCAGAGGGTCCTAGGTTCGAGCCCTAGTATAGGCGCCAGATAATAAAAATATAAAAAAATTTTTAAAAATGAATTTTATTTTTAAAAGTAGTTTTTAATTTTTAGAAAAAGGTAAAATGTTTAATGGCTTCACAAATATTTGAAACTATTTTTGAAAATAATCTATTAACTGTTGAAATCAATAGTTTAGCTACGCAAGCAAATGGCTCAGTATTAATTCGTTATAAAGAAAGCGTTATTTTAACTGTATCAGTATCTGGCCAAAAAGACACTATTTTGTCTTATTTCCCTTTAACAGTTGTTTATCAAGAAAAACTTTATGCTGTAGGGAAAATACCTGGCAGCTTTACTAAAAGAGAAGGAAGACCTTCTGATAGCGAAATTTTAAATTCTCGTTTGATTGATAGAACTTTAAGACCTTTATTTCCTAAAAATTTTAAAAAAGAAATCCAGATAGTAAATACTATTTTAAGTAGTTATTATGATTGTTATAACGAGATTTTTGCTATTTTAACAAGTTCTTTATCTTTGCTTATATCAGATATCCCTTTTATAGAATCTGTTTCAGCAGTTTGTATAGGTAGAATAGATAATAAATTTATTGTTAATCCTAATTTAGATCAAAGAGATAAATCTGATTTTTTATTAACTTTATCAGGGACCAAAGAAAGTTTAAATATGATCGAAGCTTTTGCTAAAGAAACACCTGAAGAAGTTTTATTGGAAGCTATGATTTATGGACATGAGATAATTAAAAAACTTTGTATTTTTCAAGATGAAATTATGGATAAAATTGATCCACAGAAAAGAAATATTGAAGAATTAGATTTTAACAAAGAATTATACTCTAATATAAAGAGTAAATATTCTAATCAAATAGAATATATTTTAAGTAAAAGTTCTCAACAAAAACAAGATACAAAATTATTTAAGAGTGATATTGATCAATTAAAAGAACAAATTTTAACAGAATATCAAAACGATGAATGTATTTTGTCTGGTGATCAACAAACTTTGGTTCAAGTAGAAAATATTTTTAATGATTTATTTCATAAAGAATTTAGAAAAATGATTATTAAAGATAAAAAAAGAATTGATGGAAGAAGATTAGACGAAATAAGACCGATCAAAAGCCAAATATCTTTATTACCTAGAGCTCATGGATCAGCTCTTTTTACAAGAGGTAAAACACAAAGTTTATCAGTTGTTACTTTAGGAACTTTAAAAGAAAGTAAAATGATTGATGATTTAACAGAAGAAGAAAAACGTTTTATTTTGCATTATAATTTTCCTCCTTTTTCTGTTGGTGAAATAGGTAGATATATGTCACCATCCAGAAGAGAAATAGGTCATGGTATTTTAGCTGAAAAAGCATTGTTTCATCTTTTGCCTTCAGAAGAAGAATTTCCTTATTCTATTAGAGTGGTTTCAGAAATTTTAGAATCTAACGGTTCTTCCTCTCAAGCTACTATTTGCGCGGCTTCAATGGCATTAATGGATGCTGGAGTACCATTAAAAAAACTTATAGCCGGAATAGCTATGGGTTTGTTTTATGATAACGAAGAATATGTTATTTTAAGTGATATTCAAGGTTTAGAAGATCATGAAGGAGATATGGATTTAAAAGCAGCAGGTACTAAAAAAGGAATTACTGCTTTACAAATGGATATTAAAATTAAAAATATTAATTTTGATATTTTGAAAGAATTATTAAACAAAGCACGAATTGGCAGAATAGAAATTTTGGAAAAGATGAATTTAGTTATTACTGATAATAAAAAAGAAGTTTCGGTTTACGCTCCTAAAGTTAAAGTTATTAATATTCAGGCGGACAAAATAAGAGATATTATAGGAACAGGCGGTAAAATTATTTCTCGTATTATCGAAAAATATGATAATGTTCAAATAGATATTAAACAAAATGGAAAAATATTTATTAATCATCATAATATTGATATCGTTAATAATGTAGCTGATTATATTTTAAATTTAGTTAAAGATATCAAGGTAGGAGAAGTTTATCAAGTGACTGTTTTAAAAATTTTAAGCAATAAACAAGGTCAATCTTTTGGCGCAATAGTAGAGATTTTTCCAGGTGTTGAAGGTTTTATTCATGTTAGTCAATTGGCTGATACGAGAACAGAACACGTTCAAGATGTTTTAAATATCGGTAATAAAGTATTTGTTAAATGTATTGATATTGATAATAAAGGTAAAATTTTTTTATCTTTGAAAAATTATAAAGTTTAGTTTAATTTTATAAATTAAAGTTTTTATATTTCATTAAAAATAATTAATTTATTAAATAAAATAAATTAATTATTTTTAAATTTTAATTAATATTAAATATATATAATATTAGATATAAAAATTATTTTTCAAATAATTTATTTTATTTTTTTGTTTATTATTTTTGTTTTATGTTTAAATTATGTTAAAATTATTTATGCGTGGTTATGCTATATTGTTTTTTATTTTTATATTTTTTTGTATTATATGAAGTATTTAATTATAATAAGTCTAGAGAGGCCCGTTGGAGAAACGGTTAACTCACATGCCTTTCACGCATGCATTCACGGGTTCGAATCCCGTACGGGTCACCAAAATAAATATTCTTAAAATAGTGTTTTAATTTAAAAAAACACCCATAGCTTAATTGGATAGAGCATCTGACTACGGATCAGAAGGTTAGGGGTTCGAGTCCTCTTGGGTGTGCCATTTTTGTTTAATTATTGAAATCGGGAAGTAGCTTAGCTTGGTATAGCGCCTGGTTTGGGACCAGGAGGTCGCGGGTTCAAATCCTGTCTTCCCGACCATTATAAAAAATATAAGCGGATGTTGTATAATGGTCATTACCTTAGCCTTCCAAGCTAAAGATGTGGGTTCGATTCCCATCATCCGCTCCATTTTATATTTATTTAATATATTTGATTGAAAAATTAATAATTGGTTAATTGTTTTGTTTAATGGTTATTATTTGAGTATAAAAAAATATAATTCAAATAATAAATATTAAATTTTTTATTTGAATTATATTTTCTTTGAATATTAATAATTTGATATTGATATTTAGATATTATTTTTATATAATTAAATGAGATTTATTTAATGATTTACTTAATTAAAATTTAAAAAATAAACTTGTTATTAAGTAGAAAGTGTTGTGTATTTTGAATATGGTTGACATTATTAATAAAAAAGAAAAATTAAAACCTGATAATAATAAAACTTTTTCTGTCAATAAAGAACAAGTAGTAAAAAAATGGTATTTAATTGATGTCGAAGGAAAAATTTTAGGCAGATGTGCTACTAAAATTGCTAGTATTTTGAAAGGCAAATCTAAAACTTATTTTACTCCTAATGTTGATAATGGAGATTATGTTGCTGTTATTAACGCTTCTAAAATTAAATTAACAGGTAAAAAATGGCAAAAAAAAATTTATTATAGACATTCGGGTTATCCTGGTGGTTTATCTAAAAGAACTGCTTCAGAAATGATGCAAAAGTTTCCTACTCGTGTTGTTGAAAAAGCTATTTTAGGTATGTTGCCTCATACTAAATTAGGCAATCAAATGCGTAAAAAATTATTTGTGTATTCTAATGAAAATCATAGACATGAATCACAAAAACCAACAATTTTAGAGGTGTAATGTTATAATGAATAAAAATCAGTATTTTGGTTTAGGAAGACGTAAAAGTTCGGTTGCGAGAGTAATTTTGGTACCAGGTTCTGGCAATATTAAAATAAATGAAAGAGAATTTGTGGATTATATTTCTTCTAAAGAAGTTCGTCTTAAAACTATTATGCCTTTAAAGTTAACTAAAACTTTAGAAAAATATGATATTATCGCTAATGTTTATGGCGGTGGAACAACATCTCAAGCAGAAGCTATTAGACTTGGTATATCTCGATCTTTATTAGAAGTAGAACCAAGTTTAAGAATTATTTTAAAAAAAGCTAGTTTATTAACAAGGGATTCTCGTTGTGTAGAGCGAAAAAAATATGGTTTAAAAAAAGCTCGTCGCGCTCCTCAATTTTCAAAACGTTAATTTTATTTATATTGTTAAAATAAATTTAAAAAGAGTCTTTTATCTTTATAAAAGACTCTTTTATTGTTTTTTGAATAATATTATTTCTTTAAATTTAAGGATTGGATAAATATGCAAAATATAAGAGTACGTTATGCACCGAGTCCTACTGGTTTTTTACATATTGGTAATGCTAGGACTGCTTTATTTAATTATTTATTTGCTAAAACCCATAAAGGTAAATTTATTATTAGAATAGAAGATACTGATTTGACTCGTAATGTTTCTAATAGCGAAATTTCTCAATTAGAACAATTAAAATGGTTAGGTATTGTTTGGGATGAAGGTCCTGATTGTCAGGGTTCTTTTGGTCCTTATAAACAATCAGAAAGATTAATGATTTATCAAAAGTATACTCAAATTTTATTAGATAAAAAACTTGCCTATAAAGAATATCAAAATAATAATGATAAATTTGTGGTTCGTTTTAAAGTACCATCAAATAATTTATATGAATTTGATGATTTAATAAGAGGTAAATTGTGTTTTGATAGCAGTCAAATAGAAGATTGGATTATAATGAAAGAAAATAATTTTCCTACTTATAATTATGCTGTTGCTATTGATGATCATTTAATGCAAATATCTCATGTTTTAAGAGGAGAAGAACATATCACTAACACTCCTAAACAAATGATGATTTATAAAGCGTTTGGTTGGGATGCCCCTATTTTCTGTCATATGTCTTTGATATTAAATAAAAATAAAAAAAAATTAAGCAAAAGAGATTCAGATATATTTCCGTTTATTAAAAAATATATTGATGCAGGATATTTACCTGATGCTTTATTTAATTTTTTATTTCTGTTAGGTTTTGCTCCTAATAGTGATAAAACTATTTTTTCTAAAAAAGAAATTATTACTTTATTTAATGAAAAAAGATTTGTGAAAGCTCCTGCTGTTTTTGATGATCAAAAATTATCTTTTATTAATAATCAATATTTAAAACAAATGACTTTATTAGAATTAGTAGAAAAAACTAAAATTTTGTTCGAAAGAGAAAAAATTTTTTTAGAATACAGTTATTTAACTAAAATAGTTCTTTTATTTAGGGATAGGATAAATTATATTGGAGAAATAGTAGATTTATATTTAGACTTTTTTATAAAAGAAAAAGAAATAGATGATCAAATAATTTTCTTTTTAAAAGATAATAAAATTAGTTCATCAATTAAAATGTTGAAAGACTTATTTTTGAAATTAGAAGGTTTTCAGTTATCGGATATCGAACAATTTATTCAAAATTTTAGTCAATTGTCGCATTTAAAAGGAAAACAACTTTTTCTTACTATTAGAATATCTTGCACTGGAAGATCAAATGGTCCTCATTTATTAAATTATTTAGAATTATTAGGAAAACAAAAAATTTCGAAAAATATTCAAAAAGTATTAAATATATTATCGCATAATTAATTTTTATATATATCTTATAGTAAAGGGTTTTATTTTGAAAATTTATAATTCTTTAATTGATCAAAAAGAAAATTTTTGTTTTTCAAAACAAAAAAAAATTAATATTTATGTTTGTGGGCCTACAGTATATGATCATTTACATATAGGCAATATAAGATCTTTAATTTTTTTTGATCTTGTCAAAAAATATTTATCTAATTTAGGGTTAGAAGTTTGTTTAGTAGTGAATATCACCGATATTGATGATAAAATAATTCAAAAAGCTATAGATTTAAAAACAACAGAAGCACAAATATCCCAAAAATATATTAATTATTTCTTTGAATTATTATTAAAATTAGAAATTAAAACAATTGATAAGCATCCTTTAGTTACAAATTACATCTCTGATATCATATTGTATATACAAGAGTTAATGGATAAGGGATATACTTATTTTACAGATGAAGGAATTTATTTTAAATCGAGATTAATTACTCAATACGGAGAAATGAGTAATCAAGATTTAATAAAGTTAAAAAAAAATGCTAGAAAACAATTAGATGTTCAAAAAGAAAATACAGAAGATTTTATTTTATGGAAAAAAACTAATATTGGAGTTAAATATTCAAGTCCCTGGTTTCCTGGTAGACCAGGATGGCATACTGAATGTGTTGTTATAATTCGAAACATTTTCAAAAATACTATAGATATTCATGGTGGAGGCATTGATTTAAAATTTCCTCATCATACAAATGAACAGGCTCAATTTTGGGCCACAAATAAAAAAAAATTATCTAATTTTTTTATGCATATAGGTTATGTTGGTTATAAAAATAATAAGATGAGTAAATCTTTAGGAAATGTTGTTTTAGCAAAAGATTTGTTAAAACGTTTTACCCCTAATGTTATTAAAATGTTTTTTTTATCTTACCATTATTTACAGCCTATTAACTATAATCAGAAAATAATAGAAGAAATCCAGTTAAAATATGATAAAATTATTTATACTCTAAATAAAAATAATTTTCAGTTTTTTTTAAATAAAATTAATAATCAAGAAATCGATTCTTTTTATATTCAAAAATTTCATTTTTTAATGTCAAATGATTTTAATACTCCCAATGTTTTAACTTTAATAGAAGAATTATTAAAAAAAATAAATAAAACTTTTGATTTAAATTCTTTATTAATATTACAAAATACATTGATTTTTTTATTTAATAATTTAAGTATTAATATCGTTTTAAAAGAAATCACTGAAGAAAAAATTAAACTTTATTATTTATGGTTAGAAATAAAAGAGAAAAAAGATTTTGTTCAAGCAGATAATTTAAGAAAAATTTTAAAAAAAGAAATGTTGATTTGAAAAAAATTGTAAATTGATAAAATAAAATAAATAAGATGGTATATATTTTCTTATGATCAAAAAAAAATCAAATTCTGAAATGAAAAAAAATAATTTTACTTTTGATTTAAAAGGTTTAACTTTAGAAGAAGTTGAACAAAAAATAAAAAATAAACAAAATAATTTATTTATTTCGAATATTAATAAAAGTATTTTAAATATACTTTTTACTAATATTTTTACTTTTTTTAATTTTTTATTATTGGTAGTTACTTGTTTTATTCTTTATGTTAAACATTATGAGCAATTATTTTTTTTATTTATAAATATACTAAATATTTGTATTAATATTTTTCAAGAAATTAAAGCAAAAAGAACTTTAGATAAAATTTCTCTATTAAAACCTAATTATACTTTCGTTATTAGAGAAGGTCTTATGACTCAAATATTAATTGATGATGTTGTTACCGAAGATATTCTTTTTTTAGAATTAGGTTCTCAAATAGTGGCTGATGCAAAAGTTAAAAAAGGTGTTATAGAAGTTGATGAATCTATTTTAACAGGTGAATCTAAATTAATTTTAAAAAAAGAAGGAGACATTTTATATTCAGGTAGTTATGTTGTTAGCGGCAATGCTTGCGCTGAAGTTATATTTGTTGGCGCTCAAACTTATATCGCTAAATTAACACAAGAAGCAAAAAGATATAAAAAAATCGAAACACCATTAATAAGAAGTTTATCTTCGTTCGTTTTGTCTCTGTTTTTTTTATTAATTCCTATGACTTTTATTTTATATTGCGTTCCTCGACCGATTAATTTTACAGACGAAAAGTTTATTTTAGGATTATGCGGCTTTATTTTATCAATGGTGCCATTTGGTTTATTCCTTTTAACTAGTACCACTTTATTTGTTAGTTTTATTAAATTAGCTAAAAAAAATGTTTATATTAAAGAACTTTTCGGCATCGAAATGTTAGCTCAAATAGATATTTTATGTTTAGATAAAACAGGTACTATTACTAGTGGCAATATGGAAGTGAAAAATGTTTTAAAATATCCAGATTTTGATTTATTGCCAGAAGATTTAATTTTTGATATTATCAATGTTTTTCCTATCAACAATCCGACTCAAAAAGCTTTATATCAAAAATTTTGTTCTTCTGAAATTTTAAGTAAAAAAAAAATAAGTTATCAAATTTTAAAAAAACAACCTTTTTCTAGTATTAATAAATATAGCGCAGTAGAAATAGAAAAATCCGGAACATTTGTTTTGGGAGCTCCTGAATTTATTTTAAAAAAACAATTTCATCAAATCCAAGAAGATTTTCAAAAGTTAGTAAATTTAGGTTATAGAGTTTTGCTTTTAGCGAAAACTGATACTTCATTAGATGATATTAATTATGATACTGAATATAAAATTATATCTCTTATTTCTTTAGAAGAACAAATTAAAGAAGACGCTTTAAATACTATTAATTATTTTATTCAAAACGGTATTAACATAAAAATTATTTCAGGAGATAATCCTAAAACAATAGCTCATATTGCTCAGAGATTAAATATAATTGATTCTTCAGAACAATCGATTAGTTTGATGGATTTAAATTCAGAAGAATTAAATCAAATATCATCAAAGTATAATGTATTTGGTAGAGCGAATCCTCAACAAAAAAAAAATATTATTAATAATTTAAAAAAACAAAATAATAAAGTAGCAATGATAGGCGATGGTGTTAATGATATTTCGGCTTTCAAAGAATCTGATGTTTCAGTTGCTATGGCTTCAGGCAACGAGGCGAGTAAAAATGCTGCTAATTTAATTTTACTTGATTCACAATTTAGTTCTTTAATTCAAGTAGTGATTGAAGGCAGAAGAGTTGTTAATAATTTACAAAAAATTTCTATTTTATTTTTAACTAAAACGATTTTATCTTTTTTATTAGCATTTGTTACTATATTTTTTAATTTGATTCATTGGAAAAATGGTCCAAGAATACCTTTTCCTTTGCAACCTTTGCAATTTAATTTAATAGATACTTTTTTTATCGGGATCCCTTCTTTCTTTTTAGCTTTGGAAATGAATAATAAAAAAATAACTGAATCGTTTTTTAGAAGTATTTTAGGAAAAGCCTTACCTTATTCTATTTTGATGACTTTATTTTATGTTTTATTATTATTTTTTTATAATAATATTGGATCAAACAATGTTTCGATTTTATTCAATATTTTTAGCTCTTTCGTATTTTTTTATCTTTTAATATTAATTTCTAGACCCTTTAATAAATGGAAAAAAATATTAGTTTTTTCACTTTTTTTATCTTTTCTTTTTATTTATTTATTAATTTTTGCGAAAGATATAAATCATTTGATTAATTTAATGAAATAAATTATATTTATTTATATGATAATCATATTAATTTAAAAATTTTTATTTTAAAGAAAGTTTTATAAAATGATAGTTTATGGTAAAAATGTAATTAAAGAGGTTGTAATCAATAAAAGACCTATTTATGAATTGTATATAAATAGCAAGATGCAAGATAGATTTTTTTTAAATTTTTTGAATCAAAATAATATTGAATATAAATTTTTAGATAAACATCAATTAAATGAAAAATCTAAAAGTTTTGATCATCAAGGAGTAGTAGCTAAAGTTAAAGATTATAAATATCAAGATTTATCATCTTTTTTGAAATCTCATTCTTTAAATTCTAATAAATTTCAAAAGCTTTTAATTTTAGATGAAATTCATGATCCTCATAATTTCGGCGCTATTTTACGTACTATGGAAACCATGAAATTTGATGGTGTTATTGTATCTAAAAAACATCAGGTTCTTTTGAATGGAACAGTAGCTAAAGCATCTAGTGGTGCTTTAGAATATGTTAATATTTTTTTAGCAAATAATTTACATAAAACTATTATAGATTTACAAAAAGAAAATATTATTGTTATCGGTACTGATCCTACATCTTGTTTAACTATGGAAGAAGTAGATACGAATCGTTCTCTTGCTGTTATTTTAGGAAACGAAGGCAAAGGCATTCGTCCTTTATTAAAGAATAAATGTGATTTTTTATTTCAAATACCTATGCATGGACGTATTAATTCTTTAAATGTAAGTGTGGCCGCTGCTTTGATAATGTATAAATTTCAAAATAAAACTTAACTTTTTAATTTTAAAAATTTTTATGTTATAATATGTTTAAATGTCATATTGATTTATTATTGTTTTCGCAAAAATTTTCGCAAAAAAAAGATAATTGTTTGGGTGATATAGTGAAAAAAAATATTTTAATTTGTGATAATTGTTTAAGTCGTAATTATCATATTAATATAAGTAATCGTAATAATAGGTTAAAATTAAAAAAATATTGTCCTCAATGTAAAAAACATATTTTACATGAAGAATCAAGATAAAATAATAAGGAAGATGAATATTAATGGTGTTAAAACAAAATGAAGAACAAACAATGATTAATGCTTTATTAGATGTTATTAAAGAAAAATATGGTTTCGCAAATATTTTTTGTTTTATTTTATCTATTTTTTTAATGGGTTTTTCTATTACTTTGTATAAAACAGAAATTTTTAGCAATTATATAAAAAATAAAAATGTATTTTTGATTTTTTTTATTATTTTTTTTATTATTTTTTTAATTAGTGTTTATCCTTTTTTAAAAACAAGCTTAAAAGATATTAAATTAATCGTTTGGCCTCCTATTCATGAAATGATATTACAAATAATAAAGGTTGTTTATTTTACTATTTTTTTAATTTTTATGATTTATTTGTTTCAATCATTCTATAATTCAATAGATCCTTTGACAAAAAATTGAAAAAAATAAATAAATAAATTTAACAGCAAATATAATAAGGTATTAAATGAAAAACAAAGATAAAATAAATTCTATAAATTCTAAAGAAAACATTAGTAAAGATATAACACAAAGTAATGAAGAAGCTAAATGGTATATAATACAAACTTATTCAGGTTATGAAAACTCTGTTAGAGAAGATTTATTAAAACTTGTTAACAGTAATATCCGTTTGTCTAATTTAATTTTTGAAGTTATTTGTCCGAAAGAGAAGTATTTCAAAGTGAAAGCTGATGGTATGAAACAAGAAAAAGAAAGAAAAATGTTTTCTGGTTATGTTTTTATTAAAATGATTATGACTGATTATTCATGGTTTATAGTTCGTAATCTACAAAAAGTTACTAATTTTTTAGGTTCTACTAAAAAAACTAATACCAAACCAACGCCTTTATCAGAAAAAGAAATAAAAACTATTTTAATCAAAATAGGAGTCATGGCTAAACCAACTTATAATCATTTAATAAATAAAAAAGTAGAGATTACTCATGGTTCTTTTGTAGGTAAAAAAGGGACAGTTGTTCAAATAGATAGCACTAAAAATAGTATGATAGTAGAAATTGATTTATTTGGAAGAAATACTCCTATTGAAATTTCACTTTCTTCTTTTAAAGAAATTTTATAATTTTAAATATATTATTTTTTTATTATATTAATTTATATAAATATGTTATAATTTGAAAGACTTATTTTTTTGTATTTCTTTTTTCCAATTAATTTTTATTTGTTTATTAAAATAATAAATAAAATAATTTTAATAAGTTACTAAATGAGGTTTTAAATTATTCAAATGGCTAAAAATATTGTAAAAACTATTAAATTACAAATTATCGCTGGTAAAGCTAACCCAGCTCCTCCAGTAGGACCAGCTTTAGGACAAGCACAAGTTAATATACCTTTGTTTTGTTCTCAATTTAATGAAGCTACTAAAGATAAGGTGGGTTTCGTAATTCCTGTTGTTATTTTTGTTTACGATGACAGAACTTTTAGTTTTGTTGTGAAAACACCTCCTGCTAGTGATCTTTTAAAGAAAGCCGCTAATATCAAAAAAGGATCATCTAATTCTAATAAAGATAAAGTAGCTACTTTAACACATAAGCAAATTGAAGAAATTGCTAAAAATAAATCTTCTAATTTAAATTCTTATAATTTAGAGCAAGCCTGTAAAATAATAAAAGGAACTGCTTCTAGTATGGGTATTGAAATAGTTGAATGATATTTTTAATTTTATAGAAAGAATTAATATTTTGTAATAAAAATATTTAGATTATGAAAAGAAGTAAAAAATATTTAGATATTAGTAAATCGATAGATTTTAATAAATTTTATTCAATCGATGAAGCTATGAATTTAATAAAAAAAACACAAATTACTAAATTTGATGCTACTGTAGAATGTAATTTATCTTTGAAATTAGATCCTAAAAAGGTAGATCAAAATTTAAAAGGTGCTTTAATTTTACCGCATGGAAGTGGCAAAAAATTAAAAGTTGTTGTATTAGCTAAGGGTCTTCAAGCCAAAGAAGCAGAAAAAGCAGGAGCTGATTATGTTGGAGATCAGGATTTAATTGATCGTATTTCAAAAAATTGGTTAGATTTTGATGTTTTAATATCTACTCCAGAAATGATGCCTTCTGTTTCTAAATTAGGAAGCATTTTAGGACCTCGTCGTTTGATGCCGAATTTAAAATTGGGTACTGTAACAAATAATGTTTTTCAATTAATTCAAGATATTAAAAAAGGTAGAATAGAATATAGATTAGATAAAAATGGTAATTTACATACTGTTTTAGGTAAAGCATCTTTTGAAGAAAAACAATTATTAGAAAATTTTAAGTTTTTGTATGAACATTTAATGTCTGTTAAACCTAAAACATCTAAAAGTAATTTTATCAAATCGATAACTATTTCTACGACAATGGCACCAGGTATTAAAGTTGACTTTGCATCTATTTAAAAATAAAGAAAATAATAAGGATTATTATTGTTATGACAAATCTAGCTATTATTAATAAAAAAAGAGAATGTGTAGATTTATTAATTCAAGATATTAAAAATTTTGGTTTTTTTGTTTTATTTGAGTATCAAGGAATCAAAGTAAATGATTTGACCGAATTACGTGTTGAATTAAATAAAATTAATAGTATGATTAAAGTATGTCCTAATAATATTTTAAAAAGAACCTTTGAATCAATGAATTATAATGAATTAGTTGATTTGTCTAAATATTCTAAAGCTTTATTGTTGAGTCCCAAAGATTCTCTTGAATCTATTAAGGTATTATTTAATTTTACTAAAACAAATAAATTTTTAAAAATTATTAAAGGTTTTATTGATGATAAAATAATTTCTTACGAAAGTATTGCTGAATTAGCAACTTTACCATCCAAAGAACATTTATTATCTATGTTATCTTCAGGTATGATGTCTATATTAAAAGAATTAGCAATTAGTTTAAATATGATAACAAATAAATATGATAACAAATAAATATGATAACAAATAAATATGATAACAAATAAATATGATAACAAATAAAGAAAAATAATAATTTATTATATTTGGATATATTGAATTATTATTGTATTTAAAAAATTTAATGAATAGAGAGATTTTAAAAAAATGGCTAAATTAACTAAAGAGGTTTTTATAGAAGCTTTAAAAGGTATGACTTTATTAGAGATTAAAGAATTAGTAGATGGTATAAAAGAAGAGTTCGGTGTTGATCCTTCTAGTTTTGTTTCTTCTGCTAGTGTAGGAAATAATGAAGCTGCTAGTAATAAAGCAGAAGATAATAAAGCTACAGTTGTTCTTAAATCTTTTTCAGGCAAAAGCGTAGTTCCAATTATAAAAGAAATTCGTCAAATTACTAATTTAACGATAATTGAATCTAAAAAATTAGCAGAAACGCCAAACGCTGTTATAAAAAAAGATATTGATAAGGAAGAAGCTGAAAGTATAAAGAAAAAATTAGAAGAATTAGGCGCTACAGTTGAATTAGAATAATTTTTTCAAACTTAACTATTTATTTTTTGATTCGAAACCTAAGATACAATTTTTCTTAGGTTTTTATTTTCTTGTTTTTAATTTTTTTATAATTTTTTTGTTCTTAAAAATAAATTTATTATATGGTTGTGGAGTTTCAAAAAAAATGAAAAAATATCGTGATATAAAATACGGTACTAAATCAGTACGTCGTACTTATTCAAAAATGAATTATGATTTTGACTTACCTAATTTAATAAAAACTCAAATAGATTCTTTTGAGTTATTTTTAAAGAAAGGGATTCGAGAATCTTTAGATGATATTTCGCCTATACAAAGTTATAGTGGTAATTTAAAATTATATTTTGACGATTTTTTTTTACAAAAACCTAAATTAGATATTAAAGAGGCTAAAAAAAGAGATTTCAGTTATTGTTCTGAATTGTTTGCAGATGTAAGATTAGAAAATGTTGCTTCTGGAGAAGTCAGAAAAAGTCGTGTTTTGATGACAGAATTACCTTTAATGACACCTTCAGGAACTTTTATAATTAACGGAACCGAAAGAGTAGTTATTTCTCAAATTATACGTTCTTCAGGTACTTATTTTACAGAAAAATTTGATACTAAATCTAATAAAGTTCGTTATGAAGCACAAATTATTCCTACTAGAGGCGCTTGGATCGAATACGAACAAAGTAATAAAGATATTTTATATGCTAAATTAGATCGCTCTAAAAAGATTCCTTTAACTAAATTTATTCAAGTTTTAGGTTTCAATAGTAAAGAAGAAATTGAAGAAGTTTTTGGAAAAAATAAATTATTAGAATTAAGCTTTAATAAAAATGATGATTATAGTGTTGACGAAGCTATTATAGAACTTTATTCTAAATTGAATCAAGGAGAAAAAGCTTCTGCTAAATCTGCTCGTGAATTTATTAGTAAAAGATTATTCGATCGCAAAAAATATGATTTATCTTCTGTAGGTAGATATAAATTAAATAAAAAATTAGATGTTTTAAATAGAGTAGAAAACACTTTTTTAGCTTATAATTTAAAAGATATTGAAACAGGTGAAATTTTATTTTCTAAAGGCACTTTATTAACGAAAGATATTTTAAAAGAATTAAAAAACAAAAGGCAACATTTTAGAAAAGAATTAATTAGTTCTAAAATGAATTTAGAAAATGAAATCAATAATAAAGAAAACAACTATTTTACTTATAAAAAAAATGATTCTGATAAAAAAATATATATAAAAGAAAATATTTGTGATATTTTAACAGGAGAAATTTTAGTAGAAGTAGATACTTTATTGGATGATAAAGTTATAGAAATTTTGCAAAATAATAGAGAAAATTTAGAAGAAGATGTAATAGATTTTTTTCTAGATAATAATGATTTATATGAATCTTCAGATTCAAATTTAAATAAAAATGTTTTAAATGAAGTTTTAGTAGTTTATGTTTTAGATGATAATGATAATAAACGTTTTATTAAAGTAATCGGGAATAATCAAGATGAAAAAGGTAAAAATATTTTTTTATCTGATATTATAGCTAGCATTAGTTATTATTTAAATTTATATGAGAATTTAGGCCAAAAAGATGATATTGATTATTTAGGCAATAGAAGATTAAGGTTAGTTGGAGAATTGTTAAAAAATCAATTCCGTATTGGTTTGACTAGATCTGAAAAAAATATTAAAGATAGAATGACTATTAGTAAATTCGATACTCCTATTAGTAGTTTAGTTAATTTTTCTTCTTTTACTATGGTTATTGAAAGTTTTTTTGGAAGTTCTAGATTATCACATTTTATGGATCAAATAAATCCTTTAGCTGAATTAACTCAAAAAAGAAGAATTTCTGCTTTAGGTGTTGGTGGTATTGATCGTGATCGTGCCGGAGTCGAAGTAAGAGACGTTCATAATTCATATTATGGTAGATTATGTTCTATTGAAACTCCTGAAGGTCCTTCTATTGGTTTGATATCTTCTTTATCTACTTATGCTCAGGTAGACCAATATGGTTTTATTAAAACTCCTTTTTTTAAAGTCATTCATGAAAATGGTTTTCATAAAGTATCTAAAGAATTTGAATATTTAACTTCTATCCAAGAAGAAGATAAGATAATTGCATCAGCGGATTCGCTTTTAGATGAAGCAAATGTTTTTCAAAAAAATAAGATTATTGCTAGAAAAAATGGGGAAACAGGATTGTATGATGTTGAGAAAATAGATTATATAGATGTTTCTCCTAAACAAATAGTTTCGGTAGCAACTTCTACTATTCCTTTTTTAGAGCATAATGATGCTTCTAGAGCTTTAATGGGAACTAATATGCAAAGACAAGCTTTACCTTTACTTATTACAGAATCACCTATTGTAGGTACAGGAGTAGAACATAGAGTAGTAAAAGATTCCGGATGTTTAATTTTATCTGAAGAAGATGGTCATGTTTCTTATGTTGATTCTCAACAAATTATTATTGATAGTAAAGATGATCAAAAGCCTAAAGTTTATAAATTAATTAATTTTGCTAAATCTAATCAAAATACTGTGATATTGCATAAACCTATTGTTAAAAAAGGCGAATATGTTCAAAAAGGCGATATTATAGCTGATGGTCCTGCAACTGATAAAGGAGAATTAGCTTTAGGGAAAAATATAACTGTAGCTTTTATGACTTGGGATGGTTATAATTATGAAGACGCTATCATTATGTCTGAAGAACTAGTACAAAATGATGTCTTCACATCTATTCATATCAATAAATATGAAATTTTAGCAAGAGAATTAAAAAAAGGTTCTGGTAGAGAAGAAATTACTCGTGAAGTCCCTAATGTAAGTGCTGATTTTATAAAAAATTTAGATCATAGAGGGATTATTATTCCAGGATCAGAAGTTAAAGGTGGCGATATTTTAGTAGGAAAAATTATTCCCCAAGGAGTTTATGAACTTTCACCTTATGAAAAATTAATTCATACTATCATTGGTGAAAAAGCTCGTGATTACAAGGATGCCTCTTTAAGAATGCCTTTTGGCGAAACAGGAGTTGTTCAAAGTGTTGAATATTTATCTGTTGATAATGGCGATGTTTTATCTGCGCCAGGAGTAAATCAAAGTGTTAGAGTTTATGTCGCTGTTAAAAGAAAAATAAAAGAAGGCGATAAAATAGTAGGTCGACATGGTAATAAAGGTGTAATTTCCCGTATTTTACCTAAAGAAGATTTACCTTATATGTCGGATGGCACAACTGTTGATATTATGTTAAATCCATTAGGTGTTCCTAGTAGAATGAATATTGGTCAAATTTTAGAAATGCATTTAGGTTTGGCTGCGAAAAAAATAGGTATTAAAATAGCTACTCCAGTTTTTGATGGTGTTGATAATGAAGATTTAAAAGATATCATGAAGGAAGCTAATTTACCTTTAGATGGAAAAATGACTTTATATGATGGCAAAACTGGTGAACCTTATGACAATCCTATTTCTGTAGGTATATTGTATATGATTAAATTATCTCATATGGTAGATGATAAATTGCATGCTCGAAATGTAGGTCCTTACACTTTGATTACAAATCAAGCTACTCGTGGTCAAGGAAGTAGTGGTCCAGGCGGTCAAAGAACTGGTGAAATGGAAGTATGGAGCTTATATGGTTATGGAGCTGCTCATACTTTACAAGAATTATTAACTGTAAAAAGTGATGATATTATAGGCCGTAATAAAACTTATAATGCTATAGTTAATGGATTACCTTTACCTAAACCTTCTATTCCTGAAAGTTTTAGAGTATTTTCTAAAGAATTACAAGCTTTAGGTTTACATGTGGAACTTATAAAATCTGATACTAAAGAGAATAAAGTTCATTATTCTTTGGTTAATAATAATAAGGAGTGAACATCATCAATAAATCATGGATTTAAATATTAAAATTGAAGAGTTTAATGTTAAACAAATCACTTTGGAAACATTAAAATCTATTGGAATTAATTTTTTAAAAGATTTTAATTCTTATACTTTAAAAGATTTAAAATCTTTATTAAATAAAGATTGTTTTTTAGATATTATTCCTATTTTAAAAGATAATTGTTTACCTGAAAATTTAGAAAATTTAAATTTAACGGAAAATATTATTTTAACTTTATATAAAAATAAAATTAAAACATGCCGAGATTTATTAGAAGCCGATCCTCATTTTATATATTATTTATTTAAAAATGAAGATTCTTCTTATTGGCAAAATATTAGAGATTTTTTTATTTTGTATGAACGTAATTTTAAAATAAAACAAGATTATTTAGAAGAAATAAATCAGTTAAATTCTGAAACAAAAAAAAATGATTCATCGGAACCAACAAATAATTCATTTAATCAACAAAATAATAAACAGTCTTATTTTGATAAAAAATATGGCAATCGTGAATATGAATATTTTAAAATTCGTTTAGCTTCTCCTGATGAGATTGAAAAATGGTCTTACGGGGAAATTGTTAATTATGAAACTATTAATTATCGTACTGCAAAACCAGAAATGGGAGGTCTTTTTTGTCCAAGGATTTTTGGCCCGTCTAAAGATTTTCAATGCGCTTGTTTAAAAAAACAATTATCAATGTCCTCTAAAGTTTGTCCTAAATGTGGAGTTGAAATAACGGAACAAAAAGTACGTCGTGAAAGAATGGGCCATATTAAATTAGCTTCTCCTGTAGTTCATACTTGGTATTTAAACAGTTCTCCTAGTAGATTAGCTGTTCTGTTAGGTATTAAAGCTAAAGAATTATTAGAAATAGTTTATTATGCTTCTTATATTGTTATTTCTCCAGGTAATACTGATTTAGAAAAAAAACAAATCATTTCAGGAATACAATATGAAGAACATTCTAAAAATAGTATTAATTTTGTTGCTTACACAGGAGCTAAAGCTATAAAAAAATTGTTAGAAGAATTAGATTTAAATGCTAAAATAGCGGAATTAAAAAAACTTTTAAAATATGTTTCAAAACAAAAACGAGATAATATTATTAAAAGATTAGAAATTCTTATATCTTTTAACAAATCTGATAATAAACCTGAATGGATGGTTATGGATGTTTTACCTATTTTGCCTGCTGATTTAAGACCTATTGTTCCTTTAGATGGAGGACGTTTCGCTACTACTGATATAAACGATTTATATAGAAGAATTTTAAATCGTAATAATCGTTTAAAAAAACACAAACAACAAAAAGCTCCTACATTGATTATTAATAATGAAAAAAGAATGTTACAAGAAGCTGTAGATGTTTTATTTGATAATGTTAAAGTTAATAAAAAAAATACTTCTAATATGGAAAAAAATAAAACATTAAAATCTTTATCAGAAATGTTAAGAGGTAAACAAGGGCGTTTCCGTCAGAATCTTTTAGGTAAAAGAGTTGATTATTCAGGCAGATCAGTTATTATTGTAGGCCCTGAATTAAAGATTCATCAATGTGGAATTCCAAGAATAATGGCTGTTATTTTATTTAAACCTTTTATTTTAAATAAATTACAAGAAGTTAAAGGGATCGATAGAAGAAGCGCTACTACTTTATATGATAAGATGAATGAATATGTTTTTGAAGTTTTAGAAGAAGTTGTCAAAGAACATCCTGTTTTATTAAATAGAGCTCCTACTTTGCATCGTTTAGGGATTCAAGCTTTTGAACCTAAATTGATTGATGGTAAAGCTATTAAATTACATCCTTTGGTAACTCCAGCTTTTAATGCTGATTTTGATGGAGATCAAATGGCTGTTTATTTACCTCTTTCTTTAGAAGCTCAAGCTGAAGCTCGTTTATTAATGTTAGTTTCTAATAATATTTTAGATCCTAAAAATGGTAATCCTGTTTTATCTCCTTCTCAAGATATGGTTTTAGGTAATTATTATTTAACTATTGAAGAAAAAAAAGATCGTATTATAGGCGGTTTTAATAGTAATATCAAGACCCAGGAACATAGATATAAACACCGTAATCAAGGCAAAATATTTTCTGATTTGAAAGAAGCAGAATTAGCTTTTTATAATAAAGAAATCCATCTTCATACAAAAATTTTAATTAAAACAAGTAATGTTAATTCTTCTTTTACTAAAGAACAAAAAGAGAAATATTTGGTAACTACTTTAGGAAAATTAATTTTTAATAATATATTACCTTCTGATTTTCCTTATATTCAAGAACCAACACTTTTCAATTTAGAAGTTAGAACTCCGGATTGTTATTTTATTTCTAAAGGAGTGAATCCTGATAAAATTTTATCTGACTCATTAGATATCGAACCTTTCAAAAAAAGATTTGTTTCTATGATTATAGATCGTGTTTTTAAAAAAAGCAATATTACAGAGACATCTAAGATGTTGGATGATATTAAAGATTTAGGCTTCAAATATTCTACTATTGCTGGTATTACTATTTCTCATAGTGATATTAATGTATATTCTAAAAAAGAAAAATTATTAGATATCGTTGAAAATAAAATAATAGAAATAGAAAAATTTTATGATAATGGTTTTTTAACTCTTTCTGAAAAGAAAAATTTAGTTATTCAAGAATGGAAAACTGTTCGTGATTCAATCCAAGAAGGCTTAATGAAAGAATTTGATAAAGATAATAATTTATTTATGATAAGTGATAGTGGCGCTCGCGGTAACACTTCTAACTTCTCTCAATTATCAGGAATGAGAGGGTTAATGAATAGCCCTAGAGGAGAAATTTTAGAAATCCCTGTCAAAAATTCTTTTAAAGAAGGATTGACGGTATCTGAATTTTTCATTTCTACTCATGGAGCTCGTAAGGTTTCTACTGATACTGCTTTAAAAACAGCTGAATCAGGTTATTTAACACGTAGATTAGTTGATGTAGCTCAAGATAATATTATTACTCAAGAAGATTGTGGAAGTGATAAAGGATTTGTTATTCAATCAATTAAGAGAGATGATAAAGAAATTATTTCTTTAGGACAACGTATTTTTAGTCGTTTTGCTGCCGAAGATATTTTAGATCCTCAAACAGGACAAGTTATTCTTAAAAAGAATGAAATGATAGATAAAGAAATTGTTGAAAAAGTTATTTCATTAAAAATAGACAAAGTAAAAATTAGAAGCGCTTTAACTTGTAACTCAGAACATGGTATTTGCGGTAAATGTTATGGTTTGAATTTAGCTAATAATAAAAATGTTGAAATAGGTGAAGCTGTTGGTGTAATAGCAGCTCAATCTATTGGTGAACCTGGTACACAATTGACAATGAGAACTTTTCATACAGGCGGAGTTTTAGCAGTTTCTGATATAACTCAAGGTTTACCAAGAATCCAAGAATTATTTGAAGCTAGAAAACCTAAAGGTAAAGCAGTTATTAGCGAATATGATGGTATTGTAGAAGATATTAAAAATATAGATTCTTATTTTTCGCAAATTATTGTTTCTTCTGAACACGATAAAGATAAAAAATGTATTTATGATGTTTATTCAAATTCAGAAATTTTAATACAAAAAAATACGCATGTTTATGCTGGGCAAAAATTAACAACAGGTTCTATCGATTTGAGAGAACTATTAAGAGTTTCTAATGTAGAAGAAACACAAAAATATATTTTAGAAGAAGTTCAAAAAGTATATCAATCTCAAAGTGTAACTATTAACGATAAACATATAGAAATTATTATCCGTCAAATGTTTAAACAAATTTTAATTATTTATGAAGGCGATACTGATTTTTTACCAGGTACAGAAGTTACTCTTAAACAATTTAAACAAGTTAATCTTGAAATGTTGAAGCAAAATAAAAAATTAGCTGTAGGAAGACCAATTTTATTAGGTATTACTCGATCTTCTTTAAAAAGCGATTCTTTTCTTTCTGCTGCTTCTTTCCAAGAAACTACTAAAATTTTAATTGATGCTGCTATTAAAGGTCAATCAGATTATTTATATGGTTTAAAAGAAAATGTTATTATAGGAGGATTAATTCCTGCTGGTACAGGTATTTTAGAATCTACTAATTTTGAATATCCTTTAACTGAGAAGAAAGAAAATCATTTAGATTGAAACAATTATATTTAATATTGTTTTAAAAAATATAATTTTATTGTTTTTTGTTATAAAAAAAGTTATAATTATGTGTATAAGATTAAGCTATTATAATTTGTTTAAATTTACATATTAAAATTTTTATACATTATAAATTAAATTAAGGAGTTTTTAATGCCTACTATACCTCAATTAATAAAAAAAAATAGAGTTGATAAAGTTTATAAAAGTAAATCACCAGCTTTAAGATTTATTTTTAATAATTTAAAGCAAAAAAGTAAAAAAATTAATTCACCTCAAAAATCAGGAGTTTGTATTAAAGTTTCAACAATGACTCCTAAAAAGCCTAATTCAGCTTTAAGAAAATTCGCTAGAGTACGTTTAAGTAACAAAACTGAAGTTAATGCTTATATTCCGGGAATAGATCATTCTTTACAGGAACATAGTAATGTTTTAGTTCGCGGCGGAAGAGTTAAAGATTTGCCTGGAGTACGTTATCATATAGTTAGAGGCGCTTTAGATGCTACAGGTGTTGCCAATAGAAAACAAGGACGTTCTAAATATGGCGCAAAAAGATCTGTTGTTAAAAAATAAAGATATAATGTTTTTTTTATTTTAATAAAGAAAGGTTTTAATTAATGTCACGTAAAAAGCATATTTATAAGAAAAATATATCGCCAGATCCTATTTATAATTCTATATTAGTCACTAAAATTATAAATACTATCATGAAAGATGGCAAAAAATATGTTGCTCAATCTATTTTATATGGCGCTTTAGAAATAGTTAAAAAAATAACTCAAAGAGAACCAATAGATGTTTTTAATGAAGCTTTAAATAATGTTATGCCTATTTTAGAAGTTCGTACACGTACTATAGGAAGTCAAAATTATCAAGTACCTTCCGAAGTAAGACCAGAAAGACGTCAATCTTTAGGGTTAAGATGGTTAATTCAATATTCTCAAAAAAGAAATGAAAAAACTATGAAAGAAAAGTTAGCAAAAGAAATTATCGATGCCGCAGCTAAAACAGGAATAACAGTAAAAAAAAGAGAAGATACTCATCGTATGGCTGATTCTAACAAAGCTTTCGCTCATTATCGTTGGTAAAATCGATAAAAATATCAAGGAGTAATATTTATGGGACGCCAATTTAAAATTCATCAAATACGCAATATCGGTATTATGGCGCATATCGATGCTGGTAAAACTACAACTACAGAAAGAATTTTATTTCATACTGGTAAAATACATAAAATAGGAGAGACTCATGAAGGGGCTTCTCAAATGGATTGGATGGTACAGGAGCAAGAAAGAGGAATTACAATTACTTCTGCAGCTACTACTATTTTTTGGAAAGATAATAAAATCCAAATTATTGATACTCCTGGTCACGTAGATTTTACAGTTGAAGTTTCACGTTCTTTAAGAGTTTTAGATGGCGCTGTAGTTGTTATTGATGCACAAGCAGGAGTAGAACCACAAACTGAAACTGTTTGGCGTCAAGCTACGGAATACAAAGTGCCAAGAATTGTTTTTGTAAATAAAATGGATAAAATAGGGGCAGATTTTGCTTATGCTATTGATACTTTAAAACAAAGATTGGGCGTCAAAGTAGCTTCTATTCAATGGCCTATTGGAAAAGAAAGCAGTTTTAACGGTATCATTGATTTATTAGATATGACTGCTTTTCAATATGATAATAATTCTACTACAGAAAGCGGTAAATCAATAGATATTCCCTCAGATTTATTGGACATAGCTACTCAAAAAAGACAAGAATTAATTGAAATATTAGCTGATTTTGATGATGATTTGATGGAAATGTTTTTTCAAAATAAAGAAATTAATGCAGAATTTTTAAAAAAAGTCATCAGAAAAGCAACTTTAAGTGTTGATTTTTTTCCTGTGTTGTGTGGATCCGCTTTTAAAAATAAAGGGGTTTTAAAAATTTTAGATGCTATGGTAGATTATTTACCATCTCCTATTGATGTACCGCCTATAACAGGATTAGATATTAATGATAAAGAAATAGTTCGTAAAGCTTCTGATGATGAAAAATTTACAGCTTTAGCTTTTAAAATTATGACTGACCCTTTTGTAGGACGTTTAACTTTTTTAAGAATTTATTCAGGTGTTTTAAAAACTGGAACTTATATTAAAAATTCTTCCAAAAATGTTAAAGAACGTATAGGTCGTTTGTTGCAAATGCATGCTAATAAAAGAGAAGAAATTCAAGAAGCTAGTACTGGAGATATTGTTGCCGTTATAGGATTAAAAAATACTACTACTGGCAATACTTTGAATGAAGAAAATGATTTCATTATTTTAGAAACTATGAATTTCCCTGAACCAGTTATAGAGATTGCAGTAGAACCTAAAACTAAAAATGATCAAGATAAAATTGCTGTTGCTTTAAGCAAATTAGCTGAAGAAGACCCAACTTTTAGATGTTATATTAATCACGAAACAGGTCAGACTATTATTGCAGGTATGGGCGAGCTACATCTTGATATTATTATGGATCGTTTAAAAAGAGAATTCAAAATTCAAGCTAATGTAGCAGAACCACAAGTTTCTTATAGAGAAACTTTAACTAAAGTTGCAGAAACAGAAGGAAAATATATACGTCAATCTGGAGGACGTGGTCAATATGGTCATGTTTGTATTCGTTTTGAACCTAACGAAGGTAAAGGATTTGAATTTGTTAATAAAATTGTTGGTGGCGCTATTCCTCGTGAATATATTCCATCCGTTAAAAAAGGATTAGAAGAATCTTTGGCCAATGGTATTATTGCTGGTTTTCCTTTTATAGATGTAAAAGCAACTTTATTTGATGGTTCTTATCATGATGTTGATTCATCAGAACTTGCTTTTAAAATTGCTGCTTCTATTGCTTTAAAAGAAACCAAAAATAATGGAGGTTTAATTCTTTTAGAGCCTATTATGAATGTAGAAGTCGTAACACCTGATAATTATGTAGGAAACGTTATTGGCGATTTAACATCAAGAAGAGGAAAATTAGAAAATCAAGAAAACCGAGGTAATGCAGTTGTCATTAGATCTCTAGTGCCTTTATCTGAAATGTTTGGTTATGTTACGAATTTACGTTCTAATACCCAAGGAAGAGCAAGTTTTATTATGCAATTTGCTAAATATGCAAAAACACCAAATAGTATTACAGAAAAAATTATTAAAGATCGTAGTATTTAATATTTTAATGTTTTCAAAAAAATAATAAAAGGAGGGCTTTAAAATGCCTATAACAACATTTTCAAGAGACAAAATACATTTAAATGTAGGAACTATTGGTCATGTAGATCATGGAAAAACTACTTTAACTTCTGCTATAACTTCTTATTTACATTCTAAAGGATTAGCAGAAAAACAACTTTATGAGCAAATAGATAAAGCACCTGAAGAAAAAGAACGCGGTATTACAATTAGTACTTCACATGTTGAATATCAAACAGTCAAAAGACATTATGCTCATGTAGATTGTCCTGGACACGCAGATTATATTAAAAATATGATTACAGGAGCTGCTCAAATGGATGCAGGTATTTTAGTAGTTTCTGCTGTTGATGGTGTAATGCCTCAAACAAGAGAACATATTTTGCTTGCTAAACAAGTAGGAGTTCCTAAGTTATTAGTTTTTTTAAATAAATGTGATATGATGGATGATGAAGATATTTTAGAATGTATAGAATTAGAAATTAGAGATGTTTTATCTTCTAATGGTTTCAATGATCCGAATATACCTATAATTAGAGGTTCTGCTTTGAAAGCTATAGAAGGTGATTCAAAATATGTTCAAAGTATACAAGATTTACTTGATGCTTTAGATACATATATTGAAGATCCAGTACGTGATTTAGATAAACCTTTTTTAATGCCTATAGAAGGTGTTATTAACGTTAAAGGAAGAGGAACAGTTGCTACAGGACGTGTAGAAAGAGGACAAATTAAAATTTCAGAAGAAGTAGAAATTGTGGGAATCAAAGAAACACAAAAATCTACAGTAACTGGTTTGCAAATGTTTCATAAAAATTTAGATAAAGAAGGAGCTTTTGCAGGAGATAACATAGGTATTTTATTACGTGGTATAAATTATAAAGATATTCAACGTGGTCAAGTTATAGCTAAGAAAGACTCTGTAAAACCTCACTCTAAATTTGTAGCTAAAATTTATATTTTAACAGCTAAAGAAGGCGGAAGAACTACTTTTTTCAGAGATAATTACCGTCCGCAATTTTATTTAAGAACTGCTGATATAACTGGAGTAATTCAATTAAAAGATGGTCTTAAAATAGTTAATCCTGGTGATTTAGTGGAACTTATTGTTACTTTGATTCACCCTGTTGCGATAGAAAAAGGCACAAGCTTTTCTGTACGTGAAGGCGGAAGAACTATCGGAGCTGGAACAGTTATCGAAATACTTGAATAAAAATGTTTGGATTTAATAAATTTTTTATATTTATTTAATTTACTTTTTTATTTCAAAATATTTTAGATTTTAAAATAAAAATAAAAAAACACTGATATATTAATTTATAGAGGTGTTTTTTATTTTATGGTATTTTTTTTATATAATTTTAATTATTTAAATTATTATTCTTAAATTTGTCATACTTTTTATAATCATATAGTGTTTTTAGAAATTAAATAGAAAAATTATTTTATAAAAAATTCATTAATTATTTTAAAATAATTATATACATTAATAAAAAATATTTTGTTATTATTTCATTTATATTATAAACAAATTGTGGAAACGGATTTTTTATGTTCTTATGAAAATTATATCAATTAATTCAGGTAGTTCTTCTTTAAAATTTAAATTGTTAAATATGCCTGAAGAGAATGTTTGTAGCATGGGATCAATTGAAAGAATTGGTTATAATGATGCTATTTTTACTCTTGAATTCCAAGATAAAAAAATAAAAAATATTTTATCAGTTAAAGACCATCAGCAAGCTATAGAATTAATATTAGGATCTTTGATAAAAAATAAAATTATTAATTCTTTAGATGATATTGAAGGAGTAGGACATAGAATTGTTCAAGGTGGTGAAATTTTTCAAAATTCAGTTATTTTGACAGATGAAAATATCGATAAAATAGAAAGTTTGAATGATTTAGCTCCTTTACATAATTTTGCTAATGTTTTAGGAATTAGATTATTTAAAAAAAAATTATCTAAAAAAGTATTACAAGTAGGAGTTTTTGATACTACTTTTCACCAAACTATACCACAACAAAATTTTTTATACGCTGCTCCTTATGAATGGTATCGAAAATATAAATTAAGAAAATATGGTTTTCATGGTATTTCTTATCAATATGTTTCTAAAAGAGTTGAACATCTTTTAAATAATTCTAATTTAAAAATGATAGTTTGTCATGCAGGTAATGGTGTTTCTTTGGCTGCTATTCAAAATTGTCAATCTGTAGATACATCTATGGGATTTACGCCTTTAGAAGGAGTTCCTATGGGAACTAGAAGCGGAAATATTGATCCAACTGTTGTTTCTTTTATTGCTAAAAAAGAAAATAAAACTAATCCAGAAATTTTAGATATTTTAAATAAAAAATCTGGCATGTTAGGTGTTTCAGAAATATCTAATGATTGCCGCATTTTAGAAGAACAATTATTGCAAAACAACAAAAATGCTATTTTAGCTTTTCAAATTCAAATCAAAAGAATAGTAGATTATATAGCTAGTTATTATGTTTTATTAAAAGGCATAGATGTTTTAGTTTTTACTGCTGGAATAGGGGAGAATTCTTCTTTCTTCCGTCAAGAAATAGTTAAAAGATTAGAAGTTTTAAATATTCATTTAGATTTAGAATTAAATAAACAAAAAGGCGAAAGAATTATTTCTAGTAAAAATTCTCATGTTAAAGTAATGGTTGTCCCGACTAATGAAGAAATAACAATTGCTCGTGATGTTTTTGCTTTAATTCAAAAACAAAATTAAAGATTGATTTTTAAATTTTATAATTATTTTTATTTATCTACTTTAGTTTTTTAACTAAAGTAGATTATTTTATGTTTTGACAAAATGGAGGAGTACTCAAGTGGTTTAAGAGGCTCGCTTGGAAAGCGCGTAGATCTTTATAGATGCAAGGGTTCGAATCCCTTCTCCTCCGCCAAATAAAATTTTTTTATTTTATTTTTTAATTTATTTTTATAATATCTTTTTTTAAAATAAAAAAATTTTAAAAGAAAGGATATTTTTAATGCATCAATATTTAGATTTATGTTTTTTAATATTAAAAAAAGGTATTACAAGGATAAACAGAACTTCGATAAAAACCAAAGGAATTTTTGGTCACCAAATGCGTTTTAATTTAAATAAAGGTTTCCCTTTATTAACTACTAAAAAATTATATTTAAAAGGCATTGTTCATGAATTATTATGGTTTATTAAAGGTGACACTAATATTCGTTATTTAGTCCAAAATAATGTTAATATTTGGAATGAGTGGCCTTATAAAAAATATACTCAATCTCTTAGTTTTAAAGGGGAAACTTTAAAAGAATTTATTCAAAAAATTAAAGATGATGAATTGTTCGCTTCTAAACATGGTCAATTAGGACCTATTTATGGTGCACAATGGCGTAATTTTTATGGAGCAGATCAATTAAAAAAGATTATTCAAGAAATTAAAAAAAATCCTTTATCTAGACGTTTAATTATTTCTGCTTGGAATCCCCCTTTAATAAATGAGATGGCTTTACCTCCTTGTCATGTTATGATGCAATTTTATGTTGAAGATAATAAACTCTCTTTGCAATTATATCAAAGAAGTGGAGATGTTTTTTTGGGAATTCCTTTTAATATCGCTTCTTATTCTTTATTATTGATGATGGTAGCACAAGTAACTAATTTACAACCATATGAATTCATTCATACTTTGGGCGATGCACATATTTATGAAAATCATTTAGAACAAATTAAAATTCAAATTCAACGTAAACCTTATCCTTTGCCTCAAATTATCTTAAATCCTAATATTCGAGATATAGAAAATTTTCAATTTTCAGATTTTAAATTAAAAGATTATATTTGTCATGATGTTTTAAAAGGAGAGGTGGCAGTATGATTAGTTTAATTTCAGCTTTAGATTCTAATTTTTTAATCGGTAAAGGTGATAAATTACCATGGCATTATCGCGAAGATCTTTTATTTTTCAAAAACAAAGCTTCAAATAAAAATGTTTTAATGGGTTTCAAAACTTATCAATCTTTAAAAAGTTATTACAAAAATAAACCTTTGCCTTTTAAAAAAGTTTATGTTGCAAGTTGTTCATTTATTTCTATTCCTGATGTTATTGGAATTTTAGATTTAAAAAAATTTTTAAATAAATACAAAAATAACAAAGAAGAAATTATGGTGATAGGCGGCAGCCAAATTTATCGACAATCTTTGGATTATGTTAAAGTTATGTATATCACTCATATATTAAGAAGATATCAAGGTGATTATTTTTTTCCTCGTTTTGATTCTTCTAAATATTTTATTAAAGAGAAGAAAATCAAACCTGAATTAATTTTTGTTACTTATATAAGAAAAAATAGATGTGAAGGGTTTTAAAATATGTTTTTTAGTTTTCTTTTTATATTATCTTTTTTGTTTTTTTGGTTGTTTCCTTTGAAATTGATAGGTATTTTTCGATTTTCTTGGCTTTATCAATTGTTATTTTATATTATAAGTTTTTGTTTAAGTGTTGTTTTAACATGGATCTTTGTTTTCATTTTTTTATTTTTAGTTATGTGGTTTACTAAAAATTTAAGAGTTGATCATCCTTTTAGAAAAAAAATTATTGCTAGTATGTCTAAATTGATTAGAAATTTTTTTAGAATCAAAGTTAATGTGTATAATAAAGATTTAGTTCCTTTAGAAGGTAAGTTAATTCTTTATTCAAATCATAAAACTAATTTTGATCCTTTTATTATCGCTTCTATTTTTCCAAGAACAATTTCTTTTTTACCTAAAGATGAATTATATCATGGTAAATTTGGATGGTTTTTAAGTTATTATTTTAATATGTCTAATTGTATAAAAATTACGAGAGGCAATAATAGAGAGACGATTCAAAATATTTTAAAAGGAATCAATAACATTAAGAAAAATTTAGCAATGGTTGTATTTTATGAAGGGGGAATTAAAAATAAAACTAGTGATAGAATTATTCATTCTTTAGATGGATCTTTTCATATCGCTCTTAAAAGTCAAGCTAATATTTTACCTATAACTTTAAAAGGATCTTGCGCTATGAGAGGTAAATGTTGGTTTCGAAAAAAACAAGTAGATATTTTCATCCATTCACCTTTGCATTTTGAACATTATAAAACAAAAGATACTAAAGAAATAAATAAAATAGTTACTGATATAATTAATTCTGTTTTATAAATAAAAATTTATATTTTATTTTTTTTTATTAGTTTTTACTGTTTGTTTTTTATATAAGTTATTTTTATTGTTTTTTTTATTTTTATTTTATGATTCATTTTTAATATGATAAAATAGATATTATTATGTTAAATTTATAATTTTTATTATTATATTAAAATTGTGATTTATGAAAAATATAAATTAAAAAATTTTACAAATTCAATTATTATTCATTAAAATTTATTAATTTGATTATTTGCAAAAATCAAAATAAATAAATTATTTATGTAAATTTTTAAATAAGGAGTTTTATCTAAAAAAATGTCTCGTTATACAAATCCAAGTTGGAAACTTTCTCGTCGTTTAGAATATTCTTTGTCCGAAACAGGAAAAGAATTAGTATCAAAGGGAAATCATTTAAATAAATCTAGAAAGAAACAAAATAAAAGTAATTTTAATATTCAATTAAAAGAAAAACAAAAAGTTCGTTTTGTTTATGGAGTGTCAGAAAAACAATTTAAGAGATTTTTTCAGAATTCAGCTAAATTAAAAGGTGTTCATGGTGAAAATTTTTTAATTTTATTAGAATCTCGTTTAGATAATATTGTTTATCGTTTAAATTTAGCTAAAACTAGAGCACAGTCTAAACAATTAATTTCTCATGGTCATATTTTAGTAGATTCTAAAAAAGTAGATATTTGTTCTTATTGTGTTAAACCAGGACAGCAAATTTCTATTAGAGAAAAATCTAAAAATTTAAATATTATTAAATTTTCTTTAGAAAATAAAACACGTAATAAAGCTGAATATGTTTCTTTAGATGAAAAAAACTTAGTTGGTAAATACATTAGATATCCTAAAAGAAATGAATTTTTAACAGATATTAATGAACAATTAATTGTCGAATTCTATAATAAATAATAATAATTTTTTTTCTTTTTTAAATTTTAATTATTTTTTTTAAAAGATAGTTATTGTTTTTTTTATTTAGGTAGTCTCGCGTTTATAAATTATTTTATTTTTAAATTTAATATTTTTATTTATTATTAATATAATTTAATTTATTTTTTGATAATAAAAAAAATATGATGCTCAATCATATTTCTTTTTATTTTTTTAATTTATAATATGTAAATATTTTAAAAAATTTAAAATTATATTTTTTAATTTAGATCAGACATAATAATTTTTTGAAATTATTATTTAAGACAAAATAATTGTTTTAATATATAAATTAATTTCATTTTTATATATAAGATGTTATTGATATAATTTATATTATAATTTTAGTTCAACTTTCTAAATTATAAAATAATTGGAAAAGGCTTTTTTGATAAAATATGGATTTGATAAAAATTATTTTATTGTCTATTTGTTTACTTTGTTTAATCTATATTTCTTTTCGAATTTTCGTTAGTCAATATGAATTTTTTAAAATTATTTATTCTTTCCTTTTGGCGCTTTGTTTGTGTTATGTTTGGGAAATTAATTTCTCTCCGCAAGACAAAAATTTATTAACAAAATTAATAGGTTTTGATATTCGGATTCCTATAATTAATTTTATTTTATTAGCTCCTGTTATTATAAAAGCTCCTTATTTAAGATATTATTTGCATAAATGTACTAAATTTTGGCATAAAAATAAAAAATTTGCCATGGTAAGTCATAATACTCAAAAACAAATTTTAGAAGCTGTTTTGGAAATATCTGAAAAAAAAATAGGCGCTTTAATAACTATTGAAAAGCATAATTCTTTAGAACAATTTGCTCAAAAATCCATTTTAATTGACGGTAAAATCTCTAAAGAACTTTTGATTAATATTTTTATACCTAATACTCCATTACATGATGGAGCTGTTATTATTCGAGGTGATAGGATTTTATCTGCTGGAGCTTATTTTATGTTATCAGAAAAACAATATTTTAAAAAAACAACAGGTTCTAGACATCGTGCTGCTTTAGGCATTAGCGAAAATACTGATAGTATGACTATTATAGTTTCAGAAGAAACAGGAAATATTTCTATCGCTTTAGAAGGTATTATGTTAAAAATGAAAGATGCTAATCAAATTCAAGAATATTTAGTTACTTTTATGATTTAAAATATTTTTTATTTTTTTTATATTTTGATAGAAAGAATTATAATATGAATGTAAAAAAAATAGGTTTTGTAGTGGATTCTACCGTAGGCGACAACATAAATGTTAATTTCTTATCTGATATTTGTGTTGTACCTTTATCTATTATTATAGATAATAAAGAATTTACAGAAAAAATAGATAATTCATTTTTGTTAGAATGTGTTCGGCAAAAAAAACAAGTTACTACGAGTCAACCTAGTATACAATTGTTTATTGAAGCTTTCAATAAACAATTAAAATTAGGATATGAACATATAGTATGTGTTACAATATCTCGAAATTTTAGTGGTACTTTTAATAGTGCTTATAAAGCTAAACAAATTTTAAATAATGATAATATTACAATAATTGATTCTAGTATTATTGGGCCAGGAATGTTATTTATTTTAAAGAGAATCCGTGAATATGTTTACAATACAAATTTAGAATATAAAGAAATTTTTGAAAAAGTTGATAAAGAACAAAAATTAGGTAGTTGTTATTTTTCTTTAGAAAATTTAAAACAATTAGTTATTAGCAAAAGAATCAGCAAATTTAAATTTTTTATCGGAAGTTTATTAAAAATTAAACCTATTTTAAAATTTCAAAAAGGACTCATAACGATTGAAAAAAATGTTAGATTATGGAAAAATTATTTTCTTTATTTAATAGAATGTATTTTAAAATTTAAAAATTTAGTTTCTAAACCTATAGAAGTTCAAATAATGTATGTCCAAGATGATTCTTATTTAAAAGAATTAACTAAAAAAATTCAACAATTAAATGATCCTGATATAAAAGTTTCTATTTATGGACCTATTTCTCCGATACTTGCTATTCACTTAGGATCTAAAGGATTTGGATTTTATTTAAATATTTTAACTTAAATATAATTTTATTTTTTTTCTAATAATTCTTTGATTTCTTTAAGAACTTTTATTTTTTCTGTTTCAAGTGATTCTAATTTTTGTTTTTCATTAGAATCATTTTTTTTTATAATTTTTTGATAAAAAAAAGATAAGAATGTATATATAACTAAAGAGACTAATAAAAATTCAAATAAATTTTGAAGAAAATTACCATAATTAATTGTAATTTCATTATTTAATGATAATTTCCAAGATTTTATATATTGACGATTTAATAATAAATTTATTGGAGGCATTATAATATCTGTTGATAAAGAACTAATTACTTTAGTAAATAATTGACCCATAATAAAAGCGATAGATAGTTTGATTATATCTCCTTTATTTATAAATTCTTTAAAACCGCTTTGAAATTTTTTTATATTTTTTAATTGCATTTCAATTAACTCTTTCTTTTTATTTTATAAGTAGAACAAAATTAATATATTATATATTAATTTTTTAATAAATTTTTTTTCTTTTTTTATATTTATTTTATAAATATAAAAAAATTATCTTAATATGATAGAATTATATGTATAGTTGGATTTTATTTATAATATTTATTTATAATATTTATTTATAATATTTATTTATTTTATATAATACTTGTAATGTCCATATTAATAATATTAACTAAATTTATTGAATATTTTTTATTTAATGTTAATAAGATAAAAGGGGAAATATTAATATTGAAATTTCAATATTTGTTGGAATATTTTAAAGAAATTTTTTCAGGTAAAGCTACGTTTTTACAGTATTTTTTATTTGTTATAATTATTTTAATTTTTATTGGCCCTATTTTATTTATATTATTTAAAGCTATTTATTTTATATTTTTTATTATGAAATGTAATTTAGATTTTATAAAAACATTTGTGAGCTCAAATAATAAAAGTTCAGCAGATAATTCAGATTCATCAGAGAATCCTAAAATTTCTATAAATAATCATTCATCACCTGATAAAAATAATTTAAGTTTAATTGAATTAAAAATGATGGAGTTTAATCAAAGAGACAATAATCAAATTCAACAAAATAATTTTTTGCGTTTAGAAATGGATCAAAAAATAAATCAAAATAAAATGGAAGAGAAATTCGAAATATTGAGATTAGAACAAAAAATGTTTTTTTTAGAAAAAGAAATTCAAAGATTATCTAATCAGAATGATGCTAAAAATCAAAATTCTCATTTTTCAAAAGATGATAATTATGATACAAACGATGAATTAATTAGAAAAAAAATCCCAGATTACCTAAAACAAATATTTGAAAAAATTTCGGATCTTGAAAATGTTCAATTATTAATGTTAAATAAAATGATGACGAATAATAATGATAATTCTTACTATGATCCTGATAAAAATGTTTTATATGTAAACCCGAAAGACTTAGATTTTTTTAAACTTTTTTTAATAAGTAAAAATAAAGAAAAAAAAAGGCTAAATTAATTTTTATTATTTTTTTATGAAAATAATTAAAAAAAAAATCAAATAATAATTTGATTTTTTTTATTATTTTAATTCTAAATATTCTTTAGGTTTAATTTTTTCTTCTTTTTTGTTAATTTTTATAATTAATAAACCATTTTCTAGTTTACCTTCGATGTCATCCATTGTAAATTGCTCGCCTAAATTAAAACTACGTCTAATAACGCCTCTTATTATTTCTTTTTTAAGATAATTAAAACGAATCTCTTCTTCTTTTGGTTCATCTGAAGGCGAAGTTTCTAAAATTAAGTAACCGTTTTCTAAATAAATTTTAATTTCTTCTTTTTTAAAACCAGGCACTTCAGTGATTAAACAATAATGATCATCATATTCTTTTATGTCAGTTCTCATTAAAAAATAAGAATTATCAAATAATGAATTTTTTTTAAAATCCTCAAATAAATTTTCTAATAAATTTTGGTTTTTATTAACTAATTCAATAACAGACATTATATCAACTCCTTTTAATATAATAAAATTAATATACAAAATTTTTTATGGAATTTAATTCAATATCTACAAATCATTCCTATATCATAATAAAATTCAATAATAAATTTTATTACGATATAAGTGCAAATAAATTATAACATTTTTTTTAAAAAAAATAAATAATTTTTTAAAAAAATAATCTTTTTAAAAAAATTTTTTTAATTTGGATAAATAATAAAATAATGTATAATAATAAATGTTATAAATATTTTATTTATAATAAAAATATATTTATTATTAAGAATATATAATTATTAAATAAAATGGCGGTTGTGGCGAAGTGGTTAACGCAGCGGCTTGTGGCGCCGTTATGCGTGGGTTCGATTCCCATCAACCGCCCCATTAATTAAATTTAATTATATAGATTTATTTTTTTATGAAGGCCCATAGCCAAGCGGCAAGGCAACGGACTTTGACTCCGTCACTCGTTGGTTCGAATCCAGCTGGGCCTGCCAAAATATAAATATAAATTGCGGGTGTGGCGGAATGGCAGACGCACTAGACTTAGGATCTAGCGCTTAAGGCGTACAGGTTCAAGTCCTGTCACCCGTACCATTTTTTAAAAAAGGGATATGATGTTAATGGTAGCATAATGGTCTCCAAAACCAATCGTTCGGGTTCGAATCCTGATATCCCTGCCAATATCATTAAATAAATAAATTGATTTTAATGTCAAAATAAATAAAAAAAGAGAGAGTTATGTTCAGGTATATTCTCTCTCTTTTTTTATTTATTGCTTTTCTTTTATGAAATTTAATTAAAAGATAAAATCTTCATCTTTAAGACTTTCGGATATCATCTTTTGATAACCATTACCTTTCATTGAGAAATTATCCATTGTTTTAGTTTCAGTATTAAGACCATTAATAATAACAGGATTTATTTCTTCTTGAGGAAATTTTTGATTAAAACCTAAATTTAAAAGTGCTTTATTAGCGTTATAACGAACAAAAGCTTGAACATCATCTACTAATTCAACTTGTTTATAAAGTATATTTGTTAAACTATTTTGTTCTTTATATAAGTCATCAAGAAAATCATTTAACCATTTCTTTAAATTTTGTTTTTGTTGCGAAGAAAAATTATTATATAAATCTTTCGCTAATCTACCAATATATGCTCCATGAACACTTTCATCTCTAATAATCAAATTAATTATTTCTCCAGCTTGCATTAGCATGCCTTGACCATAAAAGTACAATGGATAATAAAAACCAGAATAAAATAACCAAGTTTCTAAAAAAACAGAAGCAACCATAGCTTTCCATTTCATAATATTGATTTTTTCATTATTTAAATTTAAGGAATGAGGTTGATTTTCTAAAATATTTTTTTCTAATTCTTCATAAACATTAACAATTTTTTTCAAAATATTTTGCAAATTAACTTGTTTTTCTCCCCAATTAAATAAATCTTCAATTTCTTTTTGATTTAAAAAAGTCATGAAAATATTGGAATAACTTTTAGCATGAACTGCATTTTCCATTGCTCCCATAAAATTCAAAGTAGCTTTTTTTTGATGTTCATAAGGTAAACAGGAACGTAAAATTGTAGGCATTCCGATATCACCTTGATAAGTATCTAAAAAAGTTAAAATTAATAAATTTTTAGAATAAGTGTCTTTTTCTTTTGGTGTTAATTTTTGCCATATATGTAAATCGCTTTGTAAACTTATATCTTCTGGACGCCAAAATTGACTTAAATTTTGTTCATAAAAATGTTGAGTGTATTCGTCTTCAGGTTGATTCCAATTAGCACCTTTATATTTTATATTATTATTGAATTCCATATATACAAGACTCTTTCTATTTTATTTTTATAAATTTAAATTAAATTATAATGTTTTTTAATTTTTGTTTCTAATTCGTCACTGATTTTATTATTTTTAATTAAAAATTCTTTTGTTTTTTCTCTACCTTGTCCTATTTTTGTATTTTGATAAGAAAACCAAGAACCATTTTTTTCGATGAAACCTAAATTAACTGCTAAATCTAATAATTCTCCTATTCTAGAAATTCCTTTTCCGTACATTATTTCAAAATTAGCTACTTTAAAAGGAGATGATACTTTTGATTTTACAATTTTAACATTGGATCTGATGCCTACAACTTTATTATCTTCTTTAATAAATTCAGATTTTCTCACATCTAATCTTAAAGAAGCAAAATATTTTAAAGCTTTTCCTCCTGGAGTCACTTCAGGACTTCCAAAAATAATACCTACTTTTTCTCTTAATTGATTAATATAAATAACTGTAGTATTAGTTCTAGATATAATAGGAGATTGTTTTCTCATCGCTTGCCCCATCATTCTAGCTTGAAGACCCATAAAAGAATCACCACTTTCGCCTTTTAATTCAGCTTCTGGAGCTAAAGCGGCTACCGAATCGACAACTATTAAACTCATTATTTCGCTTTTAATTAAAGATTCTACAATATTTAAAGCTGCTTCTCCTGAATCAGGTTGAGATACAATAAAATTATCTATATTTATTCCGATTTTTTTTGCATAATTAATATCTAAAGCATTTTCGACATCTATAAAAGCTACATTTCCGCCTTTTTTTTGAGCTTCAGCTATAGCGTGTAATGCTAGAGTTGTCTTGCCTGAACTTTCAAGACCATAAATTTCAATAATTCGACCTTTAGGAAAGCCTCCTATTTCTAAGGCTATATCTAAATTTAAAGAACCAGTAGGAATAGATTCTATTTTATCGATTTTTGTGGCATTTAGTTTCATTATGCTTCCTTTTCCAAAGCGCTTTTCAATATCTTTCAACATTTGCTCTAAAGTATTTTTGTTTGTTTCTGTCATATTATTCATTTATTTTCACCTTTATGGTAGTAATTTATTTTATAATTTTAATAATTATAATTTATATTATTATTTTTTAAATTAAAAACTTTTTTGAATAAATTTAAAATTTTTTATTATATAATTCGATCCAGAATAGATAATTAAAATAATATTTATAATCAAACAACATTTAATTAAATTTATTATTTGATCTTCTTGAATAATTATTTTACCGATTTGTTTTGAAAATAGTATTAATAAAATAGAACAAAAAGTAAAAATAGTTTTTAATTTACCCAATATAGAAGCAGTTATAATTTTTTTTTGTTCAACGGCTATTAAACGTAATCCCATTACTACAAAATCTCTTATAATATTTGTGAGCAAAGCAATTAATATAAGATTTCCGATTGTTTTGTTATTATTATTATCATTAAATAATTTGTAATTTGATCCTTTATTACATAATGTATAAATATAAAAAAAAGAAACAATTACTAATAATTTATCAGCTATAGGATCAAAAAATTTACCAAAAATAGTTTGTGTCTTAAATTTTTTAGCTATATATCCATCTAAAAAATCTGTAATAGATGCTAGAATAAAAATTATACTGAAATTAATTCTATGATCAACATCGTTAGAATTCAAATTTTTATGTTTTAAAAATAAAAAAGGTAACATAAAAAAAACTAAAAAAATTCTAAAAAGAGTAATTAAATTAGCTGATATTTTTATTAATTTTTTCATTATTTAATCTATTATATAACTTTCACAATTATTAACTTATTATATTAATTTATTATATTAACTTATTAATATTAATTTAATAATATCATATTTATATTATATATAAAAATATAGTGTAATTTATTTATAATTATATATAAGATTAAAATGTAATTAAAAATATTTTTTTATTTTTTTAATTATTTGATTGTATATTATTTTTATTATAATTGAAATTATTACTATAAAATAGTAATGTGTGTGTAATAATAAATTTTATAAAAAAAAGGATATTTAAAATATGGCAAACATTAAACAACAAAAAAAACGTATTAAAACTGATGAAAAACGTAGATTATTCAGAAAGTCTTTTAAATCATCTGTTAAAACTTTTATAAATCATTTTAATAAGAGTATTAATTCTTCTGATAAAGATAAAGCTAATATTTTCTTTAATCTTATTAATAAAAAATTAGATAAAGGACAATCAAAAGGCGTATATCACAAAAATTTTGTATCTAGAAATAAATCTCATTTTTCTAAACTATTAAATAGTATTTCTTCTGGAAGATAAAATTTATTAGTTAATTATGAATTTATATTTTAAATTTTAGATTTAAAATTTTTTAAATGAATTTAAAATAAAATGCATAAAAATACACTTAACTTGATAAAGGATTTTTTGTCTATGTTGGATTTTAAATTTGTTCTTAGTAATATGAATTTAGTTTGTGATAAATTAAAAAAAAGAGGAATAGACTCATTTTTTTTAGAACAGCTTATTCATCTAGATAAAAATAGAAAAAACTTAATTTATGAAATAGATAAATTAAGATTTCGTAAAAATAATTTAACAAAAAATATTACTGAATTAAAACAAAATAATAAATTAGATTATGATTTTTTAAAAAAAGAAAAAATTTTTAAAAATAATTTAAAAGAATTAGAAAAACAATATATTGAAGTAAAAAAAAATATTTCAGATATATTATATAATATTCCTAATTTACCGCATGATTCAGTTCCTTTTGGGACTGATGAAAAAGATAATATTGAAATATCTCGTTTTTCTGAACCTAAAAAAATGTCTTTTTGTCCTAAAGATCATATTCAATTAGGTATAAATTTAGATATTTTAGATTTTGAAAAAGGAGTTAAAATTACAGGTAGTAAGTTTGTTGTTTTAAAAGGTCTTGGCGCTAAATTAGAAAGAGCTTTGATTAATTTTATGATTGATACTCATATATTAAGGGGTTATACAGAGATTTTTCCTCCTTTTATTGTTAATGAAGAATCTATGTTTGCTTCGGGACAACTACCTAAATTTCAAAAAGAACTTTTTCAATTAAAATCAAATAAACAAAATTGGTATTTAAATCCGACAGCTGAAGTACCTATGATTAATTTACATCGTAATGAAATTTTGAACACGAATCAATTACCTTTGAAATATGTTTGTTATACTACTTGCTTTAGGCAAGAATCTGGTGCGGCTGGCACAAAATCTAAAGGACTTTTAAGGCAAAAACAATTTAATAAAGTAGAATTAATTCAATTTGTGGAGCCTCAACATTCTTATTTAGCTTTAGAAAAAATATTGGAAGATTCTGAATATATTTTGAAACAATTAAAATTACCATATAGAGTTGTTGTTTTATCTACTGGTGATTTGGGTTTTAGCATGAGTAAAACTTATGATATTGAAGTATGGTTGCCAGGACAAAATAAATATTGTGAAATAGCTTCTATAAGTAATGCTGAAGATTTCCAATCTAGAAGAGCTAATATTAAATTTATGAGAGACAAAAATGATAAAAAACAATATTTACATACCTTAAATGGTTCTGCTTTAGCTATAGGACGAACAATGATGGCTATTATGGAAAATTATCAAGATGAAAAAGGTAATATTGTTATACCTCAAGTTTTACAGAATTATATGCAAAATATAGAGTTAATTAAATAAAAGAATAAAATAATTTATTTTTTTATATTTACAATTTATTTATAAGGATAAAATATTGTGAAACAATTGAAACAATTTTTTAAAAAAATTAATTTTTTTTATATTATTTTTATGATTTTAGTGGTTGGATTAATATTATCTTTTGATAATATAATTAATAAAAAAGACAATAAAGATCCAATGTTAATTAAAGATAAAAAGGAGGAAATTCAGTCAATAAAACCTTATTTGGTTGGTCTAGGTTATTATGATTTAGAAGTTACGTATAATAATGACAAAAAAGAAACTTTTTATAATGTTTCTAAAACGGATTTCAACAAAATAAAAGAAGAAATTAGAGACGAGAAAACAAACATAATACTTTCAGGTAATTATATACGTGATGAATTACATGGTTTTAAACCTTTTGTTAGATCTTCAAATATTTGCTTTATATTATTTTTATTTTATTTAATGATTAAATTTATGTCTAATACAGCAAATCAATTTTTAGAACAGTTTGGTGATAAAGGTAAAAAACAACAAAGTAAAAAATTTAGGCAATCAACATTAAATTTTAAAGATGTAGCTGGCGCAGAAGAAGAAAAAGAAGAATTACAAGAATTAGTAGATTTTTTAAAACATCCTAAAAAATATGTTGCAATGGGCGCTAGAATACCTAAAGGAGTTTTATTAACTGGTCCTCCTGGTACAGGAAAAACATTATTAGCTAAAGCTCTTGCGGGCGAAGCTAATGTTCCTTTTTTTGCAGTTTCAGGTTCAGAATTTGTAGAAATGTTTGTAGGATTAGGAGCTTCACGTATTAGATCATTATTTAAATCAGCTCAGTTACATGCTCCTTGTATAATTTTTATAGATGAAATCGAAACTGTTGCTCGTAAAAGAGGTTTTAGCCATGGTAACACTGAACAAGAACAAACTTTGAATCAATTATTAATTGAATTGGATGGTTATAACCAAAATCAAGGAGTTATTGTTATAGCTGCTACAAATCAACCTGATTTTTTAGATCCTGCTTTAGTAAGGCCAGGTAGATTTGATCGTCGTTTTATTGTTAATTTACCAAGTTTAAAAGATAGAGAAGCTATTTTAAGATTACATTCTCAAAATAAAAAAATTTCTCCTGATGTTGATTTAGGAGATTTAGCTAGATTAACATCTGGTTTTAGTGGAGCTCAATTAGAAGGTATTTTAAATGAAGCAGCTTTATTAGCTACTAGAAATAATGCTTTTGCGATTGATAAAAAAATTATTAGTGAAGCTGTAGATCGTATTTTAATGGGATTAGCTAAAAAAAGTATAAAGTATTCAGAAAAAGAAAAAAAGATGGTTGCTTATCACGAAGTAGGCCATGCTGTTATTGGCTTAAAATTAGCAGATGCTTTAAAAATACAAAAAGTAACGATTATACCCCGAGGCAATGCAGGCGGTTATAATTTATTCTCTAACGAAGAAGAAAGTTTTTTTTCATCTAAAAAGAAATTATTAGCTGAAATTACTTCTTTATTAGGAGGGAGAGCAGCAGAAGAACTTTTTTTAGATGATATTTCTAATGGCGCTTATCAAGATTTAAAAATGGCTACTAATATTGCAAAAAAAATGGTTACTGTATTTGGAATGAGTGATTTGGGATTAGCTCAATTTGAAGAGGGCAATACTTTTCATAAAAATTTTTCAGATCCTAAAGCTTTAGAAATTGATCAAGCTATTCAAAAAATTATTTTTAATTGTTATGAATCAGCTAAAAAAATAATTTCTGAAAATAAAGAATTATTTTTGAGAATTGCAGAGTATTTATTAGAAGTTGAAACTCTTAGTAAAAAAGATATTCAAGAAATATTAGAAACAAATAAATTAAGTTGGTTTGATGAACAAAAACGAAAAGAAAAAATTTCTAAAGATGAATTAAATAAAGATGAATCAAAACAGGATGATTCAAAAAAAGATGAATCAAAACAAGACAATTCAGAACAAGATGATGTATCGAATTTAGAAACATTTTTAGACGAGTATAATGATGATGAAGACGCAGATAAAAACAATAAATAAATTTTTATTAAACAATTGTTTATTGTTCAAAAAACAATTTTTTGTTTAATTAAATATTTTGATATTTAGAGATAAAAATGTATTTATGTGTTTTACATGGTACATTTTTTTCTTTTATTTTTGTTAAAGAATAATTTCTAATAAAAATTGGAAATTGTTAGGTGAATTATGAAAATATTTGTTGTTCATGATAAAGAACAAAATATAAGGTTGGATTTATTTTTGACACAAAAATTAAATATTAGCAGAAATTATTGTTATTCTTTGATTAATTCTGGTCAAATTATTATTAATAATAACAAAGTTTTAAAAAAAAGTTATTTATTAAAAATCAATGATGTAATACAAGTTCCTTCTATTATTAATAATGAATCTTCTAGTAATATTATTGATCCTATTAATTTAAATTTGAAAGTTATTTATGAAGATCAATATTTAGCTATTATTGATAAACCTTATAATTTAATAGTCCATCCTTCTCCTAGTTATTCAGGGATTACTTTAATTAATGGATTATTTTATCAAATTAAAGATTTTAAATTTGAAAAAAATAATATGAGACCAGGTATTGTTCATCGTTTAGATAAAGATACTACAGGTTTACTCATTATTGGCAAAACAGAAGAATCAGTTTTAAAAATTCAAAATTTAATTAGAAAAAGAGAAGTTCAAAGAATTTATTGGGCTTTAATTAATGGTTGTTTAAAATATGATCATGGAGTTATTGATTTGCCTATTAAAAGAAATGAAAGTAATCGTTTAAAAATGGAAGTTTCTCGACAAGGAAAATCTTCTGTAACTCATTTTAAACTTTTAAAGAAATTTAAAAATTTTTCTTTATTGGAATTAAAATTGGAAACAGGAAGAATGCATCAAATTAGAGTTCATTTATCTTATTTAGGTTATCCTATTTGCGGGGATTGTTTATATTCCACGAAGAAACAATTAATACAAAAACAGTTATTACATAGTAAAAAATTAAAATTTATTCATCCTTTTACCCAAAAAAAATTACAATTTGAAATCCCTTTACCTTTTCATTTTCAAAATTTTTTAAATGAGATAGAATTAAATTAAATAAGAATTTTTTATATTCATCAATATAATATTAAATATAAAAATATATTGAATAAATTTTTTGACCAAAATACAAAAATTATATATTTTTAAATAAAATTAAAAATATAAAAAGTAATCGAAGGTATTTTTTTATGTATTTGCAAAAAATCAAAAATAAAATAGAGCAAATTTTAAATGATAAATATTTTATATCAATAGTTTTAAAATCTAATTTTGTAGATGAGACATTTGATTTTTGTTTGCCTTTGTTTAACTATTCTAAAATTTTAAAAAAAGATTTAATGGAAATTTTTTATGATTTTCAAAAAGATTTAATGATATTACAACAAATACAAAAAATTTTTTTCCAAAATGGTTTTTTAAATATAAAATTAAATAGAAAAAAAATATCTCAAGGAATTTTGTTAAATGTTTTAAACAGCGGAGAAAGTTATTGTCAAAAAAAAGATAATAATAAAACAATAGTTTTAGATTATTCTTCGCCGAATATAGCTAAAAATTTTTCTATTGGACATTTACGCTCTACAGTGATCGGCAATGCTTTAAAAAATACTTATCAAAAATTAGGTTTTAAAACTATTAGCATTAATCATTTAGGTGATTGGGGTACCCAATTTGGCAAAATGATTTTAGCTTATCGAAATTGGGCTAAATCAGAAAATATGTCTAAAGATCCTATTAATGAATTACAAAGAGTTTATATTTTATTTCATCAAGAATCAAATAAAAATAAAAATTTAAATAATGAAGCGAGACATATTTTTTATCTTTTGGAAAATAAAGTTAAAGAAATAACTGATTTATGGAAATATTTTAAAGAAATTTCTTTAAAAGAATTTCATAAAATTTATGATTTATTAGGAATTGCTTTCGATTATTATATAGGAGAGTCTTTTTTTCACGATAAATCAATTGAATTATTAAAACATTTAAAAGAAAAAAAATTACTTTTATTAGATAAAGACGCTTATATTATGCCTTTAGATGAAAATATACCGCCAGCTTTAATACAAAAAAAAAATGGAAGTACACTTTATTTAACTAGAGATATAGCGTGTCTTTTATATCGTTATCAAAAATTTAATTTTCATAAATGTTTGTATGTAGTAGGTAATGAACAAAAATTACATTATAAACAATTAAAAGCAGTTGCTAAAAAAATAGGTTACGATAATTTAGAATTGGAACATATTAATTTTGGTTTAATTTTATTCCAAAATACTAAAATATCCACAAGACAAAGCAATGAATTTAAATTGATAAATATTATTGATAAAGCGATGTTAGAAGTTCAAAATATAATAAGAGATAAAAATGTTAGTCAAGAAAAATTAAAGGAAATATCTCAAAAAATAGCTATTGGTGCTATTGTTTTTAATGATTTAAAAAATGATCGTCATTTGGATATAAAATTCGAATTAGATCAAATGTTAAAATTTGAAGGCAATACAGGTCCTTATTTACAATATACGATAGTTCGCTTTAATTCTATTATTAAAAAAATTGATTTGCATGATAATGAATTTATATATGATAATATAAATTTTTCTGAATATTATGAACAGTTTCATTATTATATTTTAATTAGATTACTTGATCAATTTGATTCAATATTAGAAAAAGTAAAAGATTTAAATATGCCTAGCGTTTTAGCAAGATATCTTTTTCAATTAGCTAAAAATGCTAATAAATTTTATGAAAAAGAAAAAATTTTGAATATCGATGACCCTAAATTACAATATGCTAATATTTTATTAATTAAAGGGATTATGATTGTTTTAAAAGAAGGATTAAAAATTTTGGGAATACCTATTTTAGATGAAATGTAAATCAAAATTTAATTTAATTTTTAGAATAAGAAAGGTTTTTTTATATGAATAGTTTCGACTTAAAACAAAATTCTGCTGATTGGCATAAACATAGAAAAAAATATATTAATGCTTCTGAAGTTTCAATAATTATGGGTTTAAATCCTTTCGAAAATAGACAAAGTCTTTTCAAAAGAAAACTTTTTGATGAAAAAATAAAAGATAACGATTTTATGCGTCATGGCAGAACTTTAGAATCTAAAGCTAGAAATTTTTTTAATGATATTAATAAAACAGAATTTAAACCTTTAGTTTTTGTTAAAGAATTTCTATCAGCATCTTTAGATGGTTGGAATGTCGAAACTAAAAGTTTGTTAGAAATTAAATGTCCTGTATCTTTAAATTCTGAGACTTGGCAAAAATTTTTTGTTTATGATGAGATTCCTATTTATTATTATGCTCAAATGCAAACACAAATGTATTGTTCTAATGCTAAACAAGCTTTTTTTTTAGTATTTCAAAGTTATCAAAATGCAAAAGTTAAAAAGATTCCAAGAGATAAAAGTTTTATTGAAAAAATGTATAAAGAATGTTTAATTTTTTATAAACTCTTACAAGAATCGAAAAATATTTTAAATAAATTAAATAATAATGAAATTCAAAGTTAAAATATTTTTGTTATATTTATAATATTTTTTTATATTATTTTATTATATATAAATTACATAAAAAAATATTATATAATTGTATGTAGTTATTGTTTTATTTATATAATTTATTATTTAAATAAAATAGACATTTATATATTATTTTAAATTATTTTATTAGAGGAATTCACATGGTTTTAGATAAGATTAAAGAAATTATTTCAACAAAAAAACATTTAAATAAAGATCAAATATCTTTAGATAAAAGATTAAAAGAAGATTTAAATTTAGATTCTTTTAGTGCTGTTGAAATAGTTATTGAATTAGAAAATTCTTTTGATTTAAAAATTAGTGATGAGGTTATGCAACAATTTAAAACTGTAAAAGATGTTGTTGAATATATTGAAAGTAATTTATCATAATTTAATTATTTTTTTTGATGTAATAATATAGAATAAAAGGTTTTTTTATGTTAATTTATGATTTTCGTAAAATAGAATTAAAATGGCAAATTCATTGGAAAAACAATAAAAACTTTAAAACAAGTTATGATTTTGGTAAAAAAAAATTTTATTGTTTAGATATGTTTCCTTATCCTTCTTCTTCTGGATTGCATGTTGGTCATATCGAAGGTTATACCGCTAGTGATATAGTTAATAGATTCAAAAGAATGCAAGGTTATAATGTATTACATCCTTTTGGTTGGGATTCTTTTGGATTACCTTCTGAACAGTATGCTTTAAAAACAGGCAAAAATCCTAAATATTTTACTTATGAAAATATAAATAATTTTAAAAAACAAATACAAATGTTGGGTAAAGGAGTTGATTGGGACAAAGAATTATCAACTTCTGACCCTTCTTTTTATAGTTGGACACAATGGATTTTTAAAAAACTTTATGAAAAAAAAATAGCAGTTTTAAAAGATGTTGAAGTTAATTTTTGTCCTGAATTAGGAACAGTTTTATCTAATGATGAAATTATTGTAACAGAAAAAGGTATTTTTTCTGAAAGAGGAAATTATCCTATTGTTAAAAAAAAAATGAAACAATGGGTTTTAAAAATTACTCATTTCCTCGATAGGCTTTTAAAAGATTTAAATTTATTAGATTGGCCTTCGCAATTAAAAGATATTCAAACAAATTGGATAGGCAAAAAAAAAGGTTTTATTTTTTCTTTTTTTGTTTTATCTAACAAGAATTACGTTTTGGAAGTTTTTACTACAAAACCAAGTACTATTTTTGGAGTTAGTGCTTTAGTTTTATCTCCTGAGCACCCTTTAATAAATGATTTAACTAAAACAGATTTTGTAGAAAGCCTAAATTTATATTTATACCAAACTAAACAAAAAACAGAATTAAATAGACATATGAATAAAGATAAAACAGGAGTTTTTATTGGTAGTTACGCTATTCATCCTTTTACTAAGAAAAAAATTCCTATTTGGGTATCCGATTATGTATTTCCTTATTATGGTACCGGTGTCGTTATGTCTGTTCCTTTTTGTGATGAAAGAGATTTTTCTTTTGCTAAAAGACATAATTTAGAAATAATTCCGATTTGTAAAATTTCCGAATCCACTAATGATGTGGATTGTTTAAAAAATAATTCAAAAAATTTTCATTTAATATCAGAAACAGATATATTAACAAATAGTTCTTTTTTGAACGGATTTACTTTTAAAGAAGCTAATGATAAAATTATAGATATATCTGAGAAAAATAATTTAGGTCGTATTCATTTTACTTATCAAATGCGTGATTGGATTTTTTCTCGTCAAAGATATTGGGGAGAACCTTTTCCAGTATATTATGATGAAAATCAAAATGTTTATTTAGAAGATGATAAGTTACTTCCTTTAGAATTACCTTTGATAGATAAAATTAAAGTTTCAGGGGATGGACAATCACCTTTATCTAAGATTATTTCATGGTTATATTTTGAAAAAGATGGAAAAAAATATAAAAGAGATTCTAATACTATGCCGCAAACAGCTGGTAGTTCATGGTATTATATAGGTTATATTTTAAAAAATTCTTTGGGTATGGATGTTTTAAATAGCCCAGAATCTAAAAAAATTTTAGATTATTTTTTGCCTGTAGATCTTTATATCGGTGGTAAAGAGCATGCAGTAGGTCATTTGTTATACGCTCGTTTTTGGCATAAATTTTTATATGATTTGGGAATCGTTTCTACTTTAGAACCTTTTAAAAAAATCGTTAATCAAGGAATGATTTTAGGTCAAGATAATTTGAAAATGAGTAAATCTAAAAATAATAGTGTTAACGCTTCTTTAGTTTTAGAAAAGTACGGCGCAGATGTTACAAGATTGTATATCATGTTTTTAGGACCTTTAGAAGATGATAAAGTTTGGTGTGAAGATGGTTTTAAAGGGATTCAACGTTTTTTAAATAGATTCTATAATATGTTTTCTCTTTTTTTAGTAGATGAAGAATGTTCTAATTTAGAACCTTTATTAAACAGAACTATTAAAGTAGTTACTGAAGATTATGAAAAATTAAAATTTAATAAAGTTATTAGTCAATTGATGATTTTTACTAATTATGTTTATAAAGAGAAGAAAATAAATTCTAATCAAATTAGAATTTTGTTACAATTATTAAATCCTCTCGCTCCTCATTTAACAGAAGAATTGAATGTGATATTTTTAAAGTGTAATGAAGAATTAGTTTATTCTTGTTGGCCTTCTTATAAAGAAATATCATGTTTAGATAAACAAATTGAAATTGTTATTCAAATAAATGGCCATTTCAAAACTAAAGTTTTTATTTTGAAAGATGAAGATCAGGTTACAGTTCTTCAGAAAACTTTAAAAAATTCTAAAATTAATTCTTTAATTAAAGACCGTTCAATTTTAAAAGTTATTTACATTAAAAACAAATTATTAAATTTAGTTGTTTAAATTTTAAAAAATTTCTAAAAATTATAGAAGGGTTTTTATATGGACTTATATAAGAAAGGTTTGATGATAGTAATTTCAGGTCCATCGGGAGTTGGAAAAGACGCAATTAAAAAACAATTGTTAAAGAAAATTAATAATGATTTGTTTTATTCTATTTCTTATACTACAAGAGAACCTAGAAGAGGAGAAAAAGAAGGCAAAGATTATTTTTTTATAAACAAAGAAGATTTTAAGAATAAAATTAGAGAAAATTTTTTTATAGAATATAATATATTTTTAAATAATTATTATGGAACCGCTTATAAACAAATTTTACAAAAATTAGAAGAAGGTAAAAAAATTCTTTTAGAAATAGATATTGAAGGAGCTTTAAAAATTAGGGAACATAAAGTTAATAAAGATTGTGTTTTTATTTTTATCGCACCTTCATCTAAAGAAGTTTTATATAAACGTTTAAAAAAAAGAAATACCGAAACAGATCAAGAACTTAACAAAAGAATGTTGAGAGCTGATGAAGAAATGAAATTAGCTTATAAATATGATTATATCGTGATTAATGATGAAATCGATAACGCTGTAAACAAAATTATTTCTATTCTTTCAGCTGAACATTCTAAAACTAAAAATATCATTAATTTTTATTTAAAAGAAATCTTACAAAAAGGAAATTAAAGTATGTTGGTAGAAAAAAAAGAAGGTTTAAATAATCCTTCTATTGATAAATTATTAAAACGAATTGATTCTAAATATAAATTAGCTTATTTATCTAGTAAAATTGCTCATGTTATAGAAGATTTAAAATTAGATGTTTCTGATGTCGAAGGTAATAAAATATTAAGTAAAGCTTTATCAGAAATTATTAATGGTAATTTTAAAATTATTTTTAAGTAAAATAAATCATTTTAATTAATAAAAATGTAAACTTTATTATTTTTTTAATCGAAATGATAAAAAGAGGTTATAAAATTGTTATACAATAAACATGTTTCGGTTTTAAGCGATGAAGTGATAGAATATTTAAATATAAATCCTAAAGGTATTTATGTTGATGCTACTTTAGGCGGTGGCGGTCATAGTCAATTAATTTTAAATAAAATTAATAAAGGTCGTTTATATTCTTTTGATTGTGATTTATTTGCTATTAAAAAATGCCGCAAAAAGTTCGAGAATAATAACAAAATAATTTTAATTAATAATAATTTTGCTTTTTTAAAAGAAGAATTGTCAAGACATAATATTTCTTCTATTGACGGTATTGTATTTGATTTAGGTTTATCTTCTTTTCAGATCGAAGATCATACAAGAGGTTTTAGTTATTTACGTGATTCTTTTTTAGATATGAGAATGGATTATAGGCAAAAAATAAATGCTCATTACATCGTTAATAACTATAATTTTTTTGAATTGAAAAAAATTTTTTTATTTTATGGCGAAGAATCTAAAGCTGCTTTGATAGCTAAAGAAATTATTAAAAAAAGACCTTTGAATAATACTTTAGAATTAGTTTCGATTACTGATAAATTTTATCCTTTTTATAGAAAAAATAAAAGAGGCCATAGTGCTAAAAGAATTTTTCAGGCTTTAAGGATCGAAGTTAATCAAGAATTAAAGTTTTTAGAGGTATCATTACAACAAAGCCTTGAATTATTAAAACCTAATGGTAGAATTGTTGTAATTAGTTTTCATTCTTTAGAAGATCGTTTAGTTAAAAATTTTTTTAAAAAAAATAGTCAATCTGATATTCATCCAAAAATTCCTATTTTAGAAAAAAACATGCCCCTTAAACCTTTAAAAATTATTAATAAAAAAATTATTTATCCTAGCGAAGAAGAAATAAGAATAAATCCCAGAAGTTCTTCTGCTAAATTAAGAGTTGCTAGTAAAAATTTTTAAATATTATTTGTATTATTTTTTTTGAATAATTTGAGAGCTAAATATTTGTTTAATATTATTTTTATTAATTATTTTATTTGATTATTTTATTGATTTAAATTTCTATATTATTGTTTATAATATATTGATGAAAAATAAAAATTTTTTTTAATATATGACGTTATTTTAATATATAATTAAAATGATTGTCTTTTTTAATATTTTTTTCTCCTTACAAAAGAAAAATATAAAATTTATTTATTGATTTATTAAAAAAAACTTTTTATTGAAAAAATATTTTTTTTATTAAGCGCAAAAAATATAAAAACATGTTTTTATATTTTTTTTGAATAATATTATTATGAAAGGTGTTTATAAAAATGGCTAAAGGTCAGGAAATTGTTAAAATCATTTTAAAGACTTATGATCATCTTTTAATTGATCAAGCGGCAAAGAAAATTATTGATAGCGTTTCTAAAATAGGAGCAAAAATTAAAGGTCCAATACCATTACCAACAAGAAGAGAAATTTTTACTGTAAATCGTTCTCCTTTTGTTAATAAGGATAGCAGAGAACAATTCGGACGTTTTACCCATAAACGTTTAATTCAAATTATTGATCCTGATTCTCAAATAATAGATGCTTTAATGTATATTAATTTACCCTCCACTGTTAATATTTTTTTAAAAAAAAATTTAAAAAAAATTTAAAATGAATATTTTATTTTAAGAAAATTATTTTATTTTTAATTTAAGAAAGAGGATGAAATGGCTAAAGGAATTTTAGGAAAAAAATTAGGTATGACTCAGATTTTTGATGAACAAGGGGTTTCAATACCTGTTACTGTAGTTGATGTTTGTGATAATGTTGTTTTGCAACAAAAAACTGTTGAAAAAGATGGTTATCAATCAACTCAATTAGGTTTTTGCTCTAAAAAAGATAAATTAACAACAAAACCTCTTTTAGGACACTTTAATAAAGTTAATGCTGAGCCTAAATATTTTATTAAGGAAATTTCTTTTGCATCAAATGAAATTAATGAGTTAAAAGATTTAAAAGAAGGACAAATTTTAGATATAAATTTATTTGCTCCAAAAGAAATTATAGATGTAACAGGTATTAGTAAAGGTAAAGGTTTTTCAGGTTCTATTAAAAGACATAATCAAAGTCGCGGTCCTGAAAGTCATGGTTCTAGATATCATAGAAGACCTGGTTCTATGGGACCTATTAAAGGTAATATTACAGGTAAAAAATTACCAGGGCAATTAGGCCATGAACAAGTAACTTTACAAAATTTAAAACTTTATAATGTTGATTCAGATAGAAAATTATTTTTAATTGAAGGAAGTATTCCTGGTCCTAAAAAAAGTTTTTTAGTTATAAAATCTGCTGTTAAAAAAAATCATAAGGAAGTTTTATAATGTCTAAGTATAATGTTTTAAATCAACAAGGAGAACTTATATCAGAGATAAATTTAAATGAAAATATTTTTGGTATTAAGTTGAATCAACAATCTTTATATGATGTTGTTTTACAACAAATGGCAGCAATGAGATTAGGCAATCATTGTACTAAAAATAGAGCTGCTGTTTCTGGCGGTGGTAGAAAACCTTGGGCTCAGAAAGGAACAGGAAATGCTCGTCATGGAACTATTCGTTCACCTTTATGGAGAGGCGGAGGAGTAGCATTCGGTCCTAAACCAAGAAAATATAGTTTTAAAAATAATACTCAAGTTAGAAGACTAGCTTTTTTATCTTCTTTAACTTTGCATAAAGAAAAAAATAATTTAATAATAATCGACTCTTTTGATATGGAGAATCATAAAACAAAAACATTTCAGAATTTTTTAGATAAAATTAAAGTTAAAAAAGATAAAGTTTTAATAATAGTTGATGAATTAAATAATAATTTAATTCGTTGTACTAATAATTTATCTCAAGTCACTTTAGAAAGTGTTTCACATGTTAGTGTTTATCAGATTTTAAATACAAAACATCTTATTTTAACTAAAAAGGCTGTTGATGTTTTAGAAGAGGTGTTTATAAAAAATGATTAAATATTATGATTTAATTCAATCTCCTATTATTACTGAATCAACTAATAAAAAAATGGAAACTCATAATGAATATGCTTTTAAAGTAAAAAAAGATTCTAATAAAATAGAAATTAAGAAAGCTATAGAAAAAATTTTTCAAGTCAAAGTAGCTTCTGTTAATATTATTAATGTATTGCCTAAATTTAAAAGAAAAGGCAAATATCAAGGTTATACTTCTGCTTGTAAAAAAGCGATCGTTAAATTGATTCCAGGTCAAAGAATAAAAGTTTTTAACGAAGATAAATAATAGAAAGAATTTATTTTCATTTGTTCAAATCTAAGAAAGGTTTTGTTATTCATGGCTATTAAAAAATATAAGCCTACATCTAATGGACATCGTAATATGCGATTACAAGATTTCAAAGAACTTACGACTTCTATACCTGAAAAAAGTTTATTAGTACCTAAAAAAAGTACAGGTGGCAGAAACAATCAAGGTAAAATAACAGTAAGACATCGAGGCGGCGGAGTTAAACAAAAATATCGTATTATCGATTTCAAACGTAATAAAGAAAATGTACCTGGTAAATTATCTACTATAGAATATGATCCTAATCGTAATTGTAATATTTCTTTAATTCATTATGTAGACGGAGAAAAAAGATATATCTTGACTCCTAAAGATATAAAGATAGGTGATATAATAAATTCAGGAAAAAAATCTGATATTAGAGTAGGAAATACTTTGCTTTTGAAGGATATTCCTGAAGGTTTTTTGGTTCATAATATTGAATTAAAACCTGGTAAAGGAGGTCAAATAGCACGTAGTGCAGGTACTTCAGCTCGAATAGTTAAAAAAGAAGATAAATATGTTGTTTTAAATTTATCTTCCGGACAAACAAGAAAAATATTAGCTGAATGTAAAGCTACAATAGGAGTGCTAGGTAATGAATTTTTCAAATTGATTCGTAATGGTAAAGCAGGTAGAACTCGTTATTTATCTATAAGACCTAGAGTTAGAGGTGCAGCGATGAATCCTAATGATCACCCTCATGGCGGTGGAGAAGGAAGAGCACCTATCGGACGCAAAGCTCCTATGACTCCTTGGGGCAAAAAAGCTCTTGGTGTTAAAACACGTAAAAAAAATAAAAATTCTAATAAATTAATTTTAAAAAAATCGTAAAAAATAGATTTGGAGGTGTATAAATATGACTCGTTCGATTAAAAAAGGTCCTTTTTGTGATAAATCCCTTTTATCTAAAATAATGAAACAAAGTAAGAATAAAAATAAAAAAATTATTCAAACTCATTCTCGTTCAAGTGTAATTTTACCTATTTTTATTGGGCATAAAGTTGCTGTTTATAATGGTAAAGAGTATATTATTTCTTCTATTACAGAAGATATGGTTGGTCATAAATTAGGAGAATTTTCGCCTACTCGTGTTTTTCGTGGTCATGCTAAAGGTGATAAGAAAAATCAAAAAAAATAATTTAAAGAAGGTATTTATATATGAAGGTTAAAGCGGTAGCAAGTCAAATACCTGTTACGCCTAGAAAAGTATGTTTGGTTGTTGATTTAATTCGTGGTCAAAAAATTAAAGAAGCGGAAGCTATTTTAACTTTAAATTCAAAATCAGCTGCTCCTATTGTTTTGAAATTGTTAAAAAGTGTGGTAGCTAATGCTGTTCATAATTTTAATTTAAATAAAGATGATTTATATGTAGAAGAAATATTTGTTAATGAAAGTATTTCTTTACCTCGTTTATTTCCTAGAGCTAAAGGAAAAACAGATAAAAGAAAAAAGAGAACTAGTCATATCAAAATATTTGTTTCTAAATGTAAAAAAGAAACTCAGGAGATATAATATAAATGGGTCAAAAAAGCAATCCTAATGGTTTAAGATTAGGAATTATTCGCACTTGGGAATCTAAATGGTATGCCGAAGATAAACAAGTTCCTTCTTTGGTTTGCGAGGATTTTCAAATTAGAAATTTAATTAAAAATCATTATCCTAAAGCAACTATTTCTCAAATAGAAATAAAACGTTTAAAAAAAACGAATGATGAAGTTATTGAGATCGAACTATATACTTCTAAAATAGGTTTGATTCAAGGTCCAGATAATAAAAATAAAAATAGTTTAGTTAGTAAAATAGAAAATTTAATTAAAAAGAAAATTCAAATTAATATTTTTGAAGTAAAAGCTGTTAATAAAATTGCTGTTTTAGTAGCTCAAAATATAGCAATACAACTACAACAAAGAGCTTTTTATAAAGCTGTTCAAAAATCAGCTGTTCAAAAAGCTTTAAGAAGCGGCGTTAAAGGTATTAAAATTATTATTACAGGTCGTTTGGGTGGAGCTGAAAAAGCTAGACAAGAATCTATTTCTATGGGCGTCGTTCCTTTAAACACTTTGAGAGCTGATATTGATTATGCTTGCGAAGAAGCTCATACTACTTATGGTGTCTTAGGGGTTAAAGTGATTATTAATCATGGTGAAGTTTTGCCTAATAAGACTATTTCTGATACTAGACAAATATTTGCTTCTCAATATGATAATAAAAAACATTTTAATAAGAAGAATTTCGCTGAGAAAAAATATTTTAAAAAAAATACGTCTTAATATAATAAAAGGGGTAAAAAAATCATTATGTTAATGCCAAAAAAGACTAATAAATCTCGTCTTCGTCCTCATCGTATAAGTTATGAAGGCAAGGCGAAAGGTAAAAATAAAATTATTAATGGTAATTATGGTCTAATTGCTAAACAAGGATCATGGATTACTAGCCAACAGATAGAATCTGCTCGTATCGCAATGACTCGTCATATGAAAAGAGAAGGAAAAGTTTGGATCAATATTTTCCCTTATTTGTCCTTAACAAAAAAACCTTTAGAGGTTAGGATGGGTTCTGGTAAAGGTAGTCCTGAACTATGGGTTGCAGTTGTAAAAAAAGGAAAAATTCTTTTTGAAGTAAAAGATGCCAATAATTTAGATAAAGCAGAAATAGAAGCTTTAAGATTGGCTTCTCATAAATTACCTATTACTACAAAAATAGTTAAAAGAGGCCAGGAATCATGACAATTAAAGAAATTCGTAAAATGTCTATAGATGAAATGAATAAAAAATATGTTTCTTTAAAAAAAGAATTGTTTGATGCTAGGATACAATTAAATTTAGTTAAATTAAAAGATACATCTCGTATTCGTAAAATAAAAAAAATCATTAGACAAATTAAGACGATTATTCGAGAAGAAGAAATTTCCAAAATTAAAAATTTAAACAAAAATATAAAATTAAAAAATGATTCTGTTTTGGATAAAGATACTGAAAAAGATATTCAAAACGATACATCTTTAGAAAAAAATTAATTTTTCTTTTTAATTATGATTTGTGTTTGATAATTTGTGGATAATCTAAAAACATTCACAAATTTTTCATTTTATAACTTAAAAAATATTTTTATAAAAGAGGTTGAAGAGTATGCGTAATAATAATAGAAAAGTTTTTTCAGGTGTTGTTGTTTCTGACAAAATGCAAAAAACAATTATTGTTTCAGTTGATTATTATAAAAAAGATCGATTATATGATAAAAAAATTAAAAAAACTAGTAAATTTTATATTCATGATGAAAATGAAATTGCTAAATTAGGAGATCTTGTATCTTTCGAGGAAACTAGGCCTATTTCTAAAAATAAAAAATTTCGTTTATTAAATATTATTTTGGGCAAAGATAAGGTAAAAAAATAATATGATTCAAATAAATAGTCGCTTAAAAGTAGCTGATAATAGCGGTGCTAAAGAAGTTTTAGTTATTAATATTCCAGGTTCAAGTAAAAAACGTTATGCCCAGATAGGGGATGTGGTTGTAGTTTCTGTTAAAAAAAGCATTCCTTCTGGTATGATAAAATCAGGTGAAAAATCTAAAGCTTTAATTTTACGCACTAAACAAGGTTTAGCAGGTAAAAATGGTTCTTATATTAAGTTTGATGATAATGCTGTAGTTATTATTAAAGATGATATGACTTTAAAAGGAACAAGAATTTTTGGACCTGTAGTAAAAAATCAAAAATTAAAGGATAGTAAATTTTCTAAATTTCTTTCTTTAGCTGAAAAAGTTTTCGTAATATGAGGGATTGTAAGTGATGTATATTAAAACAGGAGATATAGTTGCTATTATTTCAGGCAAAGATCGTTTTTGTGTTGATGAAAAAGGTAATAAAACTAAAAATATTAAAACTGGAAAAGTAATAAAAATTTTTTTTAAAGAACAAAAAGTTTTGGTTGAAGGCGTAAATATAGTTTCTAAACATAAAAGTTCTTCTAAAGATGGAGAAAAAGGAAATATAGTTAAAGAAGAAATGCCTATTCATATTTCCAATGTGGCTTTGATTGATCCTGAGAAAAAAATTCCAACTCGTGTTGGTTTTCGTTATGAATCAGGCAAAAAGGTTCGTTATGCTAAAAAAAGTGGCACTTTGATAAATTTTCATAATTAAGAAGGTAGATATTAAATGAAAAAACAAAGTATTGAAAATACCACAAAAAATTCATTTTTTGCTTTAAAAGAAATTTTTAATTTTAAATCAGTTATGCAAATTCCTAAAATTGATAAAATAGTTATTAATATGGGTGTTGGCGCTGAAGCTGTTGCTGATGTAAAAATTATAGATGATTTTTACGAACAATTAACTTTGATTAGTGGTCAATTACCTGTTGTTGTGAAAGCTAAAAAATCAATTTCTAATTTTAAATTAAGAGAAGGCATGCCAATTGGATTAAAAGTTACTTTAAGAGGTTATAAAAAAGAATTTTTTTTAAATAAATTAATTAAAATAGTTTTACCTAGAGTAAGAGATTTTAGAGGTCTTAGCCCTAAATCTTTTGATGGTAGAGGTAATTATGCATTAGGGATAAAAGAACAGATTGTTTTTCCTGAAATTGATCTTGATATAGTTAAAAAAGTTTGTGGTATGGATATTTGTATTGTTACTACAGCTAAAAATGATGAAGATGCCAAAAAATTATTAGAGTTTTATGGAATGCCTTTTAAGAAAAAAAATGTATAATAGATATAAAGCGACAAAATAAGGAGTTTTTAATGGCTAAAAAATCTAAAATTGTTAAAAATAAAAAACAAAAAGAATTATTTTTGAAATATATAGAAAAACGTCTTGAATTAAAACACAAAAGAGATTATGAAGGTTTATCACGACTTCCTGTACAATCTTCTCCAGTACGTCTTAAAAATATAGATCAAATTGATGGGAGACCAAGAGGGTATATGAGAAAGTTTGGGATATCTAGAATTAAATTTCGTGAATTAGCTAATAAAGGTGAAATACCTGGCGTTAAGAAAGTAAGTTGGTAAGGGAGAGATTAATAATGATGATAAAAAATCCTATCGCTGATTTATTAACAAGAATAAGAAATGCTAATATAATGTTTTACAATAAAGTTTCGGTACCTGCTTCTAAATTAAAAATAGAACTTTTAAAAGTTATGAAAAAAGAAGGTTTTATTCAAGATTTTCGTGTAGAAGGATCTTCTAAAAAAAGTATTATTATTTATTTAAAATATCATGACAAAAAACAAAGAGCTATTTTAGGTTTAAAAAGAGTATCTAAAAATGTTTCTGTTAAAAAAATACCTAGAGTTTTGAATGGTTTAGGAATAGCTTTGATTTCCACTTCAAAAGGTATTTTGACAGATTATGAAGCTATATCAAATAATATAGGTGGGCAAGTACTAGCTTATATTTGGTAATTATATAAGGAGATTATAATGTCGAGAGTGGGCAAAAAACCTATTTTTATTCCTGAAGGAATAAAGGTGGAACTTAAAGAACAAAATTTAATATATATTACATCTTCTAAACATCATTTAAAATATCAAATCAATCCTCTTTTAAATATTGATATTCAAGATAAATTGATTAAAGTTTCAAGACCTAATGATCATTTTTTTACGAAAAAAATTCATGGGACAACTAGAGCTTTATTATTTAATATGATTTCAGGTTTAACTAATGTTTTTGTAAAAAAAATTGAAATCGTTGGTCTAGATTATTCTGCTAAAAAAGAAGGCTCTAATTTAATTTTTAATTTAGGTTTTTCTCATGTTGTTACTTTACCTATTCCTTCTGGTATAGAAATAGAAGTTATAAAAAATAAAGAAATTATTGTTAAAGGTATAGATAAACAATTTGTAGGAGAAATAGCAGGCAAAATATTAAAATTACGTAAACCAGAACCTTATAAAGGTAAAGGTATGCGTTTATTTGGCGCATATGTTCATCGTAAAGCAGGAAAAAGTGCTAAAAAATAAGAAAGGACATTTATTTATATAATGATAAATAAAGAATCATCAAAAAAATTGCGCCAAAAACGTCATTTACGTTTAAGAAAAAAAATAATAGGTACACCGGATAAACCTCGTTTAAATGTTTTTTGTTCGAATAAATATTTTTATGTTCAGATAATCGATGATCAAAATAAAGTTACTTTATGTAGTGTTCATAGCAAAGAATTAAAAGCTAACGTGGTTAATACAAAAGTAGCATTAGATGTTGGTAGGGTTATTGCTCAAAAAGCTTTAAAGCAAGGAATCAATAAAGTTGTTTTTGATCGTAATGGACGTTTATATCATGGACGCATAAAAGCTTTAGCAAATATCGCAAGAGAGGAAGGATTAATATTTTGATAAGCGCGAATATCCAAAGAGATAAATTTAATCCTAGAAAAGTAAATAATATTTTTCAAGAGAAAGTAATTCTTATTAATAGAATTACTAAAGTTGTAAAAGGTGGTCGCCGTTTACGTTTTTCTGCTTTAGTTGTTGTTGGAGATAAAAAAGGTAAAGTTGGATTCGCAAGTGCTAAAGCTCAAGAAATTTTAGATGCTATTAAAAAAGCTTTAGAAAAAGCTAAGAAAAATTTAATCCAAATTTCTTTTTCTGGCACTACTATTCCTCATGAAGTTGTTGGTAAGTTTGGAGCATCTAAAACTTTATTAAAACCTGCTGCTAAAGGAACAGGAATTATTGCTGGCGGAGCAGCTAGGACTGTTTTTGAATTATTAGGAGTTAACGATATTTTAGCTAAATCTTTAGGATCAAGAACTCCTATCAATGTTTTAAGAGCTATAATGAATGGATTACAAAGTTTAAGAACTGCAAAGGATATTGAAAAAATTCGTGGTATTAATTTAATTTCCAGATTTAAAGGTAAAAATAAATGATGAAATTAGAAATTACATTAAAAAAAAGTTTAATTGGCAGAACACCTAATCAAGTTAAAAATGCTAATATTTTAGGTTTAAAAAAAATTAATCAAAAAGTTATAAAAGAAGATATTCAAGTTGTTAGGGGAATTCTTAAAAAAATTAATCATTTAGTTTTGATTAAAGAAATTTGTAGCAAAGAGAGCGATTAAAAAAAATGTTACATTTGATAAAACCAGTTAAAGGTGCTAGAAAAACAATTAAACGTTTAGGACGTGGTCCTGGAAGCGGAAATGGCAAAACTTCAGGCAAAGGTCATAAAGGTCAATTAGCTCGTTCTGGTGGCGGCACTAGATTAGGATTTGAGGGTGGCCAAACACCTTTTGCTCAAAGAATTCCAAAAAGAGGGTTTCATAATTTTAATCAAGTTAAATATCATATAGTTAATTTGAAAGATTTAGAAATATTTGAAAATGGCACTTTAGTAACAAAAGAATTATTATTGAAAAAGAAAATAATTAAAAACGATAAATTACCTGTTAAGATTTTATCTAAAGGCGAATTTACTAAAAAAATAATTGTTCAAGATTGTAAAATGTCTCAGAAGGCAAAAGATATTATTGATAAAAATGATAATAGTAATACATAGAAATAATAAGGTAATTTTATGATGTTGAAATTGATTAGTTTTTTAGAAGATAGAAAAAAAATAATTAAAAAATGTTTTTTTACTTTGTTTCTTGTTTTTATTTATGTTATTGGTACTAAAATTTTTATCCCTTTATTAGGTGAAGATTTTTATTCGGTTTTATCATTAAAAAAAAAATCTAGCGAAAATGATTTTTTGTTTTCAAATAATTCTTGTTCTCTTTTAGCATTAGGTGTTATCCCTTATGTTACTGCTTCTATAATAATTCAATTTGCTCAAAAAGTTTTTCCTTTCTTTCAAGAATGGCAAAAACAAGGAGATAAAGGTAAGTATAAAATTAATATAGTAACTAGAGTTTTAACAATTTTAATTGCTATAGCTCAAAGTTTTTTAATGTTACAACAAAATCCGATTTATTTGGCTAAATTATTAACGATAAAATACGAAGATTGGATTGTATTTCATTTTATTGTTATTTTCTTTTCAGTAGTTGGCGTTTTTATTTCTATTTGGTTAGCTGATTTAATAACTTCTAAAGGAGTAGGCAACGGGATTTCTCTTTTAATAGTTATAGGGATAATTGATAAATTATTTAATACTTTTAAGTATTTATTAGATTACAATAATCCGTTTTTGTATCAACGTTTGTTAGTATTATTTTCTTTTTTTATTTTATTAATATTAACTATTTATTTATCTTTAGCTTATTTAAAACTTCCTATTAATTATGCTGTTGACCAACATAATGATAAAATAGATAATCATATTCCTTTTAAATTAAATACATCTGGTGTTTTACCAATTATTATTGCTGATACTTTTTTAAATATAACTAATTATATAAAAATATTTTTTCCTAAATCCATTAATTTTATTAATTTTTTTATTGACTCACGTTCTTATTTAGGAATATATTTTTTTGTTTATCTTTTATTAGTTATGTTGTTTTCTTTCTTTTCATCTTTTATGACCATTAATCCTACGGAAATTTCAGAACATTTATCGAAACAAAACGCTTATTTAAAAGATGTTCGACCAGGCTTACCTACTGTTAAAAAATTAACTTATGAAATATTTAAATTAACTTGTATTGGGAGTTTTTTTCTAACTTTTTTAGCTGCTGCTCCTGATGTAATTAGTTTTTGTTTTAATAATGAAATATCTCGAAATATTAAATTTGGCGGAACTAGTCTTTTAATTGTTGTTGGCGTTGCTATAGAAACTATACAAAATATTAAAAAAGAAAAGAATGTAAAAAATACTTATAGTAAAATTTTTTAAATTTACAAAAAGTGAATCATATATAAATTAGAGGTTATTTATTTTTTATGTTATCAATTAAATCCTCTCATGAAATTACTATAATGAGAAAAGCAGGCCAAATTTTATCCTGCATAAGAACAGAATTATTAAATTTTTTAAAAATAGGTGTTTCTACTTTTGAATTAGATATGATCGCTTTCGAATTAATGAAAAAAAATGGAGTTGTTTCTGCTTTTAAAGATTATCAAGGTTTTGGTGGTCATATTTGTATTTCTGTTAATGAAGCTGTAGTTCATGGATTACCTTCTAAAAAAAAAATTTTAAAAAACGGAGATATAGTAACTATTGATTTAGGTATTAAATATAAAGGTTATTTTGTCGATTCGGCTTATACTTATATTTTAGGAACAGTTCCTATGAAAGTAAAAAGATTTATCGAAAATACTGAAAAAGCTTTATATTTAGGAATAAATCAGATAAAACCTGGAAACAAAATTTCAGATATTTCTTATGCTATTGCTGAAATAGGCCGTATTCATAATTATGGTATAATAGAAGTTTTTTCAGGTCATGGTATAGGTACTAGACTTCACGAAGAACCTTATATTTTTAATTTTAAATTTGTAGATAAAGATTATATTTTAGTACCAGGAATGACTTTCTGTGTTGAACCTATGTTTACTTTAGGAAGCAAAGAAGTTAAAATATTAAAAGATGGTTGGACCGCTATTACTTCAGATTTAAGCTTAAGTGCTCATTTTGAACATACTATCTTAGTAACTGATGAAGGATATGACATTTTAACATAAATAAAAAAAAATTAATTAAGGAAAGTATTAAAATAAATGGTTAATGATAATAAAGTTTCCGATGCTATAGTTATTGCTGCATTACCTAATGCAACTTTTAAATTAAAACTTCCTGATGATAGAGTTATTATTGCATATATTTCTGGTAAAATAAGAACTCGTAGAATAAATATATTAGTAGGTGATAAAGTGCAAGTAGATTATAAAGGTCGTATTATTTATCGTTTAAAAAAGGAGAGTACTCATCAATGAAGGTTAGAGCTTCTGTTAAAAAAATTAGTCCTGATGATATTATTGTACGTCGTAAAAAAAGGGTTTATGTTATAAATAAAAAAAAACGTCGTCATAATCAAAGGCAAGGTTAAAAGTAAAGGAGTTGTTTGGAAGAATGGCCAAAATGTTAAAAACATTTCCTAGTAATAAAAGAATACTTATTGTTTTAAAAAATAATTTTTATGGCATTGGGCTTTCTACTGCCAAAAAAATATTGAATAAATTAAACATTGAGGAAAATGTTAGAATTGGTGAATTGAATGAAAATCAATTATCTATTATTAGAAATGAATGTAATAAATTGAATATAGAAGGTAATCTTAGAAGAGAGATCGCTTTAAATATTAAAAGATTAAAAGAAATAAGATGCGACAGAGGCATTCATCATTGGAGAGGTTTACCTGTTAGAGGTCAAAAAACTCGAAATAATGCTAAAACAGCTAAAAAAAGCCGTAAAAAAGTTGTTGCAGGAGATAAAAAATTCAATAAAGGGGCAGGTAGAACAGTTTAATTATGTCTCAAAAAAATATTTCAAATGTTAAGAAAAAAAGAAGAACTAAATTAAAAAAAAATAAAATAAATGTTCCTGTAGGAATAGCTCATATTCAAGCTACTTTTAATAATACTATTATAACTATTACAGATTTAGAAGGTAATACTGTTTCTTGGTGTAGCGGTGGCTTAGTAGGTTATAAAAATAGTAAAAAATCTACTTCATATGTTGCTCAACAAGTGGCTAAAAAAGTTTCTTCTTTAGCAAAAGAAAAAGGAATGAAACAGATTGAAGTTTTTGTAAAAGGTCCTGGAGTAGGAAGAGAAACTTCTATTCGTTCTTTACAAGAATCTGGTTTAGAAATTACTGCTATTAGAGATGTTACACCTATACCACATAATGGTTGTAGACCGCCTAAACGTCCTCGTGGATAATAACTAATTTATAAAAAAGGATTATTATAATGAAAAAATTAAAATTTATAAAACCTAATTTTCTAATTCAACAAGAAGAACCAGATTTATCTTTCGGGAAGTTTGTTATTCAACCTTTAGAAAGAGGTTTAGGAATTACAATAGGTAATTCTTTAAGAAGAGTTTTATTATCTTCTTTGCCGGGGGCTGCTATTGTAAATGTTAAAATTGAAGGTGTAGATCACGAATTTAGTGTTATACCAGGTATTTATGAAGATGTTATGTCTATTATTTTAAATTTAAAAAAAGTTGTTATTAGAGTGAATTCAGAAGAAGAAGATTTTGAAGAGAAATTAAAAATAGATGTTGTTGGCGAAAAAGTAGTAACAGCTGCTGATTTTCAACCTATTGCAGGCGTTGAAATTTTTAATAAAGATCAAATAATAGCCACTTTATCTAAAGATATTCCTTTTAAAATAGAAGTTACTATTAAAAAAGGTATTGGTTATGTATCTGCTGATGATAATAAGAGTTATATTAAAAATCAATTCGGAGTTATTGCAATTGATTCTTTATATAGTCCAGTTGCAAAAGTAGCTTATAATGTAGAACAAAAAATAAATAATAAAGAAGAATTAATTATAGAAATTGAAACAAATAAATCTATTTCTCCTAAAGAAGCTTTATCTACGGCATCTAAAATTTTGATTGATCATTTTAATATTTTAACTGATTTGAATCCACAGATTCGCAATAAAAATTTTATTTATGAACCTAAGATAGAAAGTTATAATCATGCTTTAAATTTAAAAATCGATCAATTAGAGATATCAGTAAGATTATTTAATAGTTTGAAAAAATCAGGTATTAACACAGTTCAAGAATTAGTTAAACAAAACGAAAGAGATATTTGTAAATTAAATAGTTTAGGTAAAAAATCTTTTGAAGAATTAAAACAAAAAATGAAAGAATTAGATTTACATTTTAAAGATAGTAATAATTAGATTTTTCTATTTTTTAAATATCATATATGATGATATTTTTTTATTAATAAAAAAATTTTGAATTTATTTATGTAAATTTATTTAAATAAATTTTTAATTTTATTTTTAGAATTCTTTATTTATAATAAAAAAATTATAGCTTTTTTATAAATAAAGAATTAAACAAAAACATTTACAATAATTAAAAAAAGGTGTAAATATATATAGTGATATTATGGCTTATAGTAAATTAAGATGTGATTCATCTCATAGAAAATCTTTATTAAAAAATTTAGTTGCTAGTTTAATTATAAATGAACGTATATTTACTACTGAATCTAGGGCTAAAGAAGTCAGAAAAGTAATTGATAAATTAATTACCTTAAGTAAAAAAAATACTTTAAATTCTAAAAGATTAGCTTCAACTTTTTTATTTAATAAAAAAATTGATTCAAATACAACGGTTTTAAAAAAATTATTCCAAGATATATCTCCTAAATATAAAGATAGAATAAGTGGTTATACAAGAATTATTAAAAGTGAATGCCGTAGAGGCGATTCAGCTCCGATGGCTTTTATTTTATTTGTTTAATGTTTGAATAATATTTTTTTATTATATTTATAAATATTTTGTTATATATTAATTAATAAAAATATTAAAAATTAAACAAAAAATGGTTAAATAGGAAATTATTAAAATGATAATTGTTAAAAATTTAAATTTTAATTATAAAGATAAAAAAATTTTAAACAATTTGAATTTTGAAATTACTAAAGGAACATGGGTTTCCTTAATCGGAGATAATGGTTCAGGAAAAACTACTTTAGCTAAACTTTTAATCGGCTTATTAAGTCCTAATAAAGGTCAAATTTTTATTAATAATGAGGAATTGACAGAAGATAATTTATTAGAAGTACGTTCTTCGATGGGTATTGTTTTTCAAAATCCTGATTATCAATTTGTAGGTTTTGATGTTGAAAATGATATTGCTTTTGGTTTAGAAAATAAATTGTTGCCTCGAGAACAAATTCGTAAAAAAATTGATGAATATTCTAGTATGTTGAATATTCGGCATTTATTACATAAAAAACCTCAAGAATTATCTGGAGGACAAAAACAAAAAGTAGCAATAACTTCTGTTTTAGCTATGGAACCAGATATTATTATTTTTGATGAACCTACATCTTTTTTAGATCCTCAAAGTTCCAAAGAAATCTATGATATTATTCAAAATATTCATAAACAAAAAAATAAAATTTTGATCACTATAACTCATGATTTGTCTTTTGCTTTTCGAAGTGATGCAATTATGGCATTAGATAAATATTATTTATGGAAATATGATAAAATTTCAAATTTATTAAAAGATTTTTCTTTTTTAAAAAAATATTTTAATTATTTACCTTTAGGAATGAAGATTTATTATGAATTACAAAAAGATAAAGATTTATCTAAAATAAATCCAAAAAAATTACAAGAATTAAAGGATTGTTTATGGCAATACAATTCAAAAATGTAACTTTTTATTATAATAAAAAAGAAAAACCAGCTTTAGACGATATTAATTTAAATATAGAATCTAAAGATGATTTTATAGCTATAATAGGTAAAATAGGTTCAGGAAAATCTACTTTAGTTCAATTAATGAATGGTTTGTTATTGCCTTCTAAAGGATATTTAGATATTTTCGGAGAAAAAATAGATAAAAAAGTATTACCACAAAATTTAATTTCTTTGAAAAAAAAAATAGGATTGGTTTTTCAATTTCCGGAAAATCAGATTTTCGAAAACACTATTTTAAAAGATGTTATGTTTGGGCCTAAAAATTTTAATAAAAATGATGCAGAAGCAAAAGAGCAAGCTATAAAAGCTTTAAAACAAGTAGGAATAACTGAAGATTTATTTGAAAATTCTCCTTTTAAATTATCCGGAGGACAACAAAGAAAAGTTGCAATTGCTGGTGTTTTAGCTTTAGAACCATCTATTTTAATTTTAGATGAACCTACTAGAGGATTGGATGTTTATAGTAAAAAAGATATTATGAATGTTTTAAAAAAAACAAATCAAGATAAACGCAATACTATTATTTTTATCACTCATGATATGGATTTAATAGCTGAATATGCTAATAAAATTATTTTATTAGATGAAGGTAAAATTATTTTTTTCGGCCCTAAAGAAGATTTTTTTCAAAATTATAATTTATCACAATTCAGTTTATCTGAACCGCAAACTTTTAAACTTTTAAAATTTTTAAATCATGAATTAGGTATTCCTTTTGAATATAAATTTTCTTATGAAGATTTATTAAAATATCTTAAACAAAATTTATAATAAAGGTTGTAATTTTTTTATGGAAATGATTAATAAAAAAAATGATAAATATGAATCTACTTTAGAAAGAAAATCTTTTATATATAAAATTAATCCTTCTATAAAAATTATTTTATTTATTTTTATTTTTAAAATTATTTTTAGTTTAAATTTAGATTTAAATTCTGAATTAACATCTTTTAAAATATTGTTTTATATTTGTTATTTTATATTTTTTCTTTTTATTTTTTATTTATTATTGAATATTGTTCCTAATTTTTTTAGAATATTAATAAGGCAAATTTTGAGTTTCAAATTTTTTGTTTTTTTAAGTTTTTTTCTTAATTTGTCTAGTAATCCTAAAACAGAAAATTTTTTTTCTTTTTCTATTTTTCCTAATAATTTGGCTTTATTTTTATTTCTTATTTTATTTCTATATTTAATATCGTTTTTTCTTTTTACAAATAGAGTTTATAAAAATATTTATTTTATTTTTATGTTTGTATTTTTTTGTTTATTACCTTCTTTTTTACATAAAGATCAAGAATTTTTTTTGAAATTATATTATAATAAAAAAATTCTTTTAAATATTTTTTTTATTTTTATTCGTATTTGTTTATTTTTTATGGTTAATTTTTTAATTAGCAAAACAACTTCTTTCGTCGAAATAAAAGATGGTTTAGAATTTCTTTTAAAACCTTTCAAAATAATTAAATTTCCTGTTGAAATGTTTTCTCTTATGATGTCTTTAATTTTTTTGTCTATGCCTTTTTTGATAGAAGAAAGTCAAAAAATTATAAAAGCTCAGTTATCTAGAGGCCTTAATTTTTATACTAAAAATATTTTAAAAAAAATTTTATATTTAGTTTCAATATTAATTCCTATTCTTATTTTATCTTTTAAAAAATCCTTTGCTTTAGCTAACGCAATGGAAACTAGAGGATATGTTTTGGGCAAACCTAAAACTAAATTTAATGTTTATAAAATAAAAAGATATGATATTTTTATATTTTTTTTATTTTTGTCTTTTTTTATATTTAGTTTTTATGCTTAAAAAAATATTATTTTTGAATTTATGAGAAAATAATAATAAAGAGGTTTTTTTATTTGGCAAAATTTATTTATAAATTAATTTTGAGTTATGATGGGACTAATTATCATGGTTATCAAAAACAAGTTAATGCGATAACAATTCAATCAGTTCTAGAATATTTTTTATTTAAAATTACTAAACAAAAAATTTTAACTATAGCAGCTAGTCGTACTGATAAAGGGGTTCATGCTGAAGGACAAATTCTTCATTTTAATACTGATTTTTGGATTGAACCTGATTCTTTAAAAAAAGCTTTAAACAAAGTAATGCCCAACGATATTAAAGTGTTAAATATTGAACTTCCAAAGTCTCTTTTTCATGCTCGTTATGATGCAAAATCTAAAATTTATAAATATGTTTTTTCTAAAAAAAAATTAAATCCTTTTAATTGTCGTTTTCAAGTATATATTGAAAATATTGATTTTGCTCTTATTGTTGAAGCTCTTTCTTTATTAGAAGGTGAAAAAGATTTTGCTTTATTCACTAGTAATAAAGATTCTAAAAAAAACACAGTTAAAATAATTTATAAAGTTTCTTATGAAGAAAATGAAAATAATTTTATTTTATTTTTTCATGGAAAAGGCTTTTTGAAGCAAATGATTCTTTTTTTAGTAGGTTTTTTGATTTTGATAGGTCAAAGAAAAAAAAATTTAAAAGATTTATTGAATATGTTTAAAATTCAAAATAATAAAAAATTCTCTTTTGTAGCTCCGGCTAAAGGTCTTTGTTTAACAAAAATTTTTTATTAAAAAAGGAAAATGATAATGTTTATTTCTTTTGAAGGTTGCGAAGGTACAGGAAAAACAACTTTATCTCGTTTTTTATTTAAAAAAATGAGCGAAAAATATTCAGTTCTTTTGACTAAAGAACCAGGTGGATGTTTGTTTAATATTGAAATTAGAAAAATTTTAATGAAATATTATAAAAGAATTGATTTTTATACAGAAGCTTTATTATATGCAGCCGATAGAACAGAACATTTAAGACAAGTTATTATTCCTGCGTTAAAAGAAAATAAAATTGTTATTTGTGATCGTTATCTTGATTCATCTATGGCTTATCAAGGGTATGCTAGAAAATTAGGTATAGATTTTATTAAACAAATTAATTTGTTAGCTATGCAATATTTACCTAAAATAACTCTTTATTTAGATTTAAATCCGATAGTCGGACTTCAAAGATTAAAAACTAAAAGACAAAATAAAATAGAATATTTTGATTTGCAACCTGATAATTTTCATGAAGAAGTTAGAAAAGGTTATTTAGAACTTTGTAATCAATATCCTGATAGAATTTATAAAATAGATGCTACTCTTCCTTTGGATAAAATTCAAGAAATTATTGAGCAGAAAATTGATCAAATTATTGAAAAAAAATATGAAAAATAAAAACAATTTATTACAGAAATTTAAAATTATCATTCAAAATCAAAAATTAACTCATCTTTATTTAATAGAGAGTAATAATGATGAAGATAAAACAACTTTTATGTTTGAATTGGTATATGATTTTTTAAAAAACCAAAATTCTGCTGGTTTTTTAAACAAAGCACTTATACAAACTTTTTCTTATCCTAATTTTTATTATTTAGATTCTAATGGCATAAATATAACAAAAGAACAAATTTTAGAAATGCAATTATATTTTAGTAAAACTTCTTTGGTACAAGAAAGAAAAGTTTATGTGATAGATGGCATAGAAAATATATCTTATAAAACATCTAATAGTTTGCTTTATTTTTTAGAAAATCCTATTAATGAAAATACTTTAGGTATTTTATTTACAAAGGATCATCATCTTGTCCTTTCTACTATTTTATCTCGGGCTCAGTTTTTTTCTTTAGATGATGAATATAATTATGATTTAGTTGCAAAAAAATATTTAAATGAATTAGATAAAACTTTGATTTCAGTTTTACAAAAAAATCGTAAAATAGAAATAGATAATTATTTTCATGATTTACAAGAGTTTTTTTTATTTTTTTTAAACAATTTACCTGAAAAAACAGTAGTTTCTAAATTATATTTTCATAGTCGTTTTTTAATTCGAAATAAATATTTTGTGAATGATTTTTTATGTCTTTTGGTAAGTTTTTTTTCAGATTTATGTTATAAAAAAAATCATTTTTTTTATATTTGGTCTAATTTTTTATTAGATCATTTGTTTTATAATAAATTATCTATGCAATTAACTTTAGATATTTTAAATTTTTTAATTAAAATAGAGCAAGATCAAAATATTTTGGAACATCGTTTTTGTTTTATAGGTTTATTAATTAAAATAGAGAAAAAATTAGAATCTTATAAGAAAGTTTAATTTTAAATATATGGTGATTATTCAAAAAACTTTTGTTGAAAAGAAAAATCTTTTATATTTGGTAGCAACACCTATAGGAAATATGTCAGATTTGAGTTTTAGAGCTTTGGAAATTTTAAAAACAGTTGATTATATTTTGTCCGAAGATACTAGAATAGCTTCTAAAATATTAAATTTTTATAATTTTAAAAATAGATTGATTTCTTTGCATAAATATAATGAAAAAGAAAGACTTCAAAAAGTTTTATTTTTGTTAAAAAAACAAAAAAATTTAGCTTTGATTAGTAATGCTGGTACTCCTTTGATAAGTGATCCAGGTTTATTTTTGGTCCAAGAAGTAAAAAAAGCTTGTTTTAATGTAACTATTGTGCCCGGTCCATCTGCTTTTTTATCTGCTTTTGTTCTTTCTTCTTTTGAGACTCCTTTTCTTTTTTTAGGTTTTTTACCTAAAAAAAAAGAAATGAAAAAAAAACTTTTATTAAAATATCGTTTTTTTGAAGGTTCTTTGATTTTATATGAATCATCTAAAAGAATAAAAGATACTTTAACCTTGATTCATGATTGTTATGGTAATAGAAATATTTCTCTTTCTAGAGAATTAACTAAAAAATTCGAAACTATTATTAACGGTTCTTTATGCGAAATTTTAAAAGAAGAATTATGTTTAAAAGGTGAATATGTTTTAGTGATAGAAACTAATAAACAAAATCATTTATATGAAGATTTAACTTTAGAAGAGCATGTTTCTTTTTTCTTAGAACAAGGTTATAGCGAAAAAGAATCTTTAATTCAAGTCTCTAAAGCACGTAAAATATCTAAAAAAATAATTTATAATAAAATTAAAGTTCAAAAAAATTAAAAAGGGTTGCGTAAAGTTGAATGAATGCATTATCTAAGAAAAAAAATTTTTATATTGCTACTTCTATTGTTTATGCTTCTGATATTCCTCACATTGGTAATATTTATGAAATGATTTTAGCTGATGTAGTAGCAAGGTTTAAAAAATTAGAAGGTTATAATGTTTATTTTCAAACAGGTTCAGATGAACACGGACAAAAAATAGAAAAAAAAGCATTACAAAAAAATTTAAAGACACAAGATTATGTTGATCAAATTTCTGATCAAATTAAAGCCATTTATAAAAAAATGAATATTGAATATGATTTTTTTATTAAAACAAGTGATCCATTACATAAAAAAAGAGTTCAAAATATTATTCAAAAACTTTTAAAAAAAGGTGATATTTATTTAGGTGTATATGAAGGTTGGTATTCTGTTAATGAAGAAAGTTATATTTCAGAAAAAGATTTAATTGATGGAAAAACAGTTAACGGAGAAATACCTATTTGGATCAAAGAAGAAGTTTATTTTTTTAAATTATCTAAATATCAAGATCAATTATTGAAATATTTAAATAATGATCCTCATTTAATTTTACCTTCGAATATTAAAAAAGAAATTTTAAATCTTTTAAAATCACCTCTTACTGATTTATCTATTTCTAGAACTTCTTTTAAATGGGGTATTGATTTAACTTTTGATCCAAAACATGTACTTTATGTTTGGATAGACGCTTTAAGTAATTATATTACAGGTTTGAATTATCCTTTTTTTAATAATGACACAAGTGATAAATTTAAAGAATTTTGGCCTTGTGGTCTTCATGTTATAGGCAAAGATATTATTAGATTTCATTTGATTTATTATCCTATTTTATTAATGGCTTTAGATTTACCTTTGCCGAAAAAATTTTTAATTCACCCTTGGATTTTATTCAATGATAAAAAAATGTCTAAGTCTTTAAATAATGTTTTATATGCAGACGATTTATTAAAAATTTTTTCTGTAGATGCTATTCGCTATTTTGTTTTACATGAAATCCCTTATAATTCTGATGGCGTTTTAACTTATGATCTTTTATTTCAAAGATATAATACTGATTTAGTTAATACTATAGGAAATTTATTAAGCCGTACTTTAGGTATGATAGTTAAATATAAAAACGGAAAATTAAGAAAAAATTTAAATCCCGTTAAAGAATTCGAAGTTATTGATTTATCTAAAGAAGCTTCACAAACTTTGTTATCTGTCCGCCGTTTTATGGAATCATATAAAATAGGTGATTCTTTAGAATGTATATTAAAATTATCTCGTTTATGCAATAAATATATTGATTTGACACAACCATGGAATTTAAACAAAGATAAAGATAATTTAGATAAATTAGATTTTGTTTTATATAATTTAGTAGAAACAATACGTTTTATAGGCGTTTTATTACAACCTTTTTTACCAGAAACATCTAATAATATTTTAAAACAAATTAAATCTGAATCAAATAATTTTGAAAGTTTACAAAATTTTGGCATTACTCAAGATAAAGAAATCAAATTAGAAACAAAATTATTTCAACGTTTAAATCCAGAAGAATTTATTTAATTTTTAATTGATTTATAAAAAATATTTTTTTATTTTTATTTTATTTTTGTGTGAAGCAAAAAATTTTAAAAAAAATATTTAGGATAATATTTATTTTTTTCTTTGGGGATATAATAAGCGATCCAATTTTTATTTTGATTTAAAACAATAAAAGGTTTTTGAGTTATAATTTGTCTTTCATCTAATATAATACCATTTTTAACTAATTTAATTAAGTAATCATTTAAAATAATTTTTTGTTCTTTTCTAAAGAGTATTTTAATGTCTATTAAATGTTTGATGTCGATTGAATCAATGTTATGAGCATCTTTAAGATTATAAGGGCCTACTTTAATTCTATTTAAAGTTTTTAATGAACCATATACATTCATTTTAGACGCAATATCCCTGATTAAACTTCTTATATAAGTACCTTTCGATACTTTAGTTTCAAAATGGATTGAATCATTTACTAAAGCAGAAGTTATTTTTAAATTTTTAATGTTAACTTCTCTAGGCGGAATATCTATTTGAATATTTTTTCTTGCTAAATCATACATTTTATTTCCTTTGATTTTGATGGCCGAAAACATTGGTGGTGTTTGCAAATATTTTTTTTTATTAAAGAAAGCAAAACTTTTTTTTATTTGTTCTAAATATAAAATATTTTCTTTTTTATAAATTAATTTACCTGTTATATCTAAAGTATCAAAATGTTTATTAAAAATCATACTACCTTGATATGTTTTATCTAATTTTTCGAATAAAAAAGATAATTTAGTCGCTTTGTTTATTAAAATAATTAATAATCCTTCGGCTAATGGATCTAAAATTCCAGTATGACCGACTTTCATAAAATTAAATTTTTTTTTAATTTTATGAACTACATCATGGGATGTCATTCCTTTTTCTTTATTAATTAAAAAAAAACCTGTTATATCTGACATATTAAAATTATATCTTTCTGTTGGATTGATGAAATTATAAAAAGTTGTTTGTATAAATTATTATTTTATCTACCTTTTTTTATCTATCTTTTTTTAATATTTTACGTAATAAAAAAAATTAGAAATAACTAATTATAATTATAAACAATAAAAGTTTATTCGAATTTATTTAGCTATTAATTTTTATTGTTATAAAAAAAATATAATAAAAAAACAAGTAAAAATCTTATTAAACGGAATTGTTATAAGTGTTAAACTTGTTTTTTTATGTATAATTTTATAATTAGGTTGAAGCTCCATTCGATTTATACAATTTTAAGTTAAGTTTTAAGTCAAACTATTTTTTTATAGTTAATATAAAAAAATGGTTTGGCTTATTTTTTTATTTAAAGAAATTAGTTAAAACCAAAAAAGGAGATTTTAAAAAAATGAATAAATATTTAAATAGTTTAAAAGAAATAATTAATTTTTTAATCAAACAACCTTATTTTAAGATTTATTTATTATTCAATAATCAAAAAACCAATTATAACCTGGATAATCAAACTTTATATTTAAATTATTCGGATCTTTATGAAACAACAGTGCTTTTAAAAAACATTAAAAATCCACCTTTTAAAATTCAAATGAATTTAAACATGGATAAAAAATACACTTTTGATCTCCAAAAGAAAATTTTATATCTGA